>CAYMQD010000030.1:0-3064 GCA_964392475.1 uncultured Alphaproteobacteria bacterium | reverse complement strand
ACAGGTAATGTAGCTCAGGATATTGTTAAAAAATTAAACTCATTAGGGGGGGTCCACACTTTAGAAGACTTTGCTATTGCTGATGCAACCTATGTAAAGCCAATTAAAACTACATATAGAGGATATGATGTATTTGAATGTCCACCTAATGGACAAGGAATTACAGCTCTAATAATGCTTAATATACTATCAGGTTATGATCTTTCAGCATTAGATCCGTTAAGCCCAGATAGGTTTCATCTAGAGGCAGAAGCATCGCGACTAGCTTTTCGTATTCGTGATGATTACATCGGTGATCCAGAACAAGTAGATATTCCTTTAGATTATCTTCTTTCAGACTTACATACGGATAAATTACGAGAAAAAATTTCTAAAGAAAAACTTGTATCAGACATACATAGTCAGAGTGATTTTCCTGATCATAAAGATACTGTTTACTTGTGTGTTGTGGATAAAGATAGAAATGCAGTATCTCTAATTAATTCACTTTTTCATCCGTTTGGCAGCGGAATACTTTCACCCGAAAGTGGAGTTTTACTGCATAACAGAGGGATTTCTTTTTCTTTAAATAAAGATAAAGCAAATGTTATTTCTGGTGGGAAAAGACCGATGCATACGATAATCCCTTCCATGTTAGTTAAAGAAGGAAAAGCTATAATGCCTTTTGGAGTAATGGGAGCGCACTATCAACCTGTCGGACAGGTGCATTTTTTAACTAATGTATTGGATTATAATATGGATATTCAGGAGGCATTAGATTTTCCTAGGGCATTCAATTTTGAAGGCTCCATAAAATGTGAAAGAAGCATGCCTAAAGAACTTTGTGATGGACTTAGAGAAAAAGGACACATTATAGAGACAACAGATTTACCGCATGGTGGAGGTCAGGCAATTCTTATAGATCATAAAAAAGGTATGCTTATAGGGGGGTCTGACCCTCGAAAAGATGGCGTTGCTATAGGCTATTGATTATTTTCTCGGGGATAACAGCCTGAATTTTTTGCACACATTTTGGCCAAGTTGTAAATATAACTAATATTTGGCGTTTCAATTCCAGTAATTTTGCCCAATTCAGATACTGCTAATGTTAAGGCATCTATTTCTACGGGTCTTCCAAGTTCCAGATCTTGCAAGGTTGAAGTTTTATGTTGTCCAACTTTTCTAGTTCCATCTATCCTTTTATCGACATCAATTGGAAAGTTTATACCTAGTGCATTTGCTACTAATTCACCTTCTTGCATCATAGATTTTATTATTTTTTTACAACCTTCATCATTAGCTAAGTCTTCTAAAGTGGCCCGGGTTAAAAGAGAAACAGGATTAAAAGATAAATTTCCCCATAATTTTAACCATATATCTTGTCTAATATTTTTTCTAATAGGTGATTTATATCCAGATTGTTTAAAAATCTCAGAAATTTTAACACATCTATCTGTTACAACGCCACTTGGTTCTCCAATTAGCATGCGTGTTCCTTCTATGTGTTGGATAATACCAGGTCTAATTACGTTAGCTGCAGGATATACGACGCAACCAATTACCCTTCTAGGATTTATAATATTCCATTGGCAGTTACCTGGGTCTACCGCTTTTATTTTATGATCCTCATAAGGCCCTTTAAGACCATAAAAATACCACCAAGGAACCCCGTTAACTGCTGGGATTACTACTGTTTTATCTCCTAATAATGGTTTCATATTATTAGCTATAATAGCAGCGGAATGGGATTTTAGTGCAATAATTAGTAAATCTACTACACCTATTTCTCTAGGATCATTCGTTGCGTATATCCTTTCGGTAATATCAATATTTAGCTCTTTACTTTTTAGAGTTAATCCATTCTTTTTAATCGCTTTGAGCTGTTCTCCTCTAGCTATAACACTTACCTCATATCCAGCTTGAGATAGCAATGCTGCTGTCATTCCACCTATAGAACCGGCTCCAAAAATACATATTTTCATTATTCTAGACCTAGCAATTTAGCCATTTTATTCCTTTGTAATTTTCCAGTTGCACCCTTCGGAATATTCTCAACTATTTTAATAGTATTAGGTACTTTAAACTTTGCTAATTGTTTTAAACAGTGTTCTTTAATTTCTTTTACGTCAATATTAAATCCTTCTTTAGGCACTAAGGCTGTAGCAACATCTTCTCCAAGTATTTTGTGAGGAATAGAAAAGGTTACTGCCTGGGCAACACTTGGGTGTTCTATAAGGACATCATCTACTTCTACTGGGCTAATTTTCTCACCACCTCTATTTATAATTTCCTTGATTCTTCCAGTAATTTTTAAATACCCATCAGAGTCAATATAACCTTGGTCTCCAGTTTTAAACCAGCTTTGATGAAATGCATTTAAATTAGCGGCGTGATTTGCCATATACCCTTTAGTGATATTTCTTCCTCTTATGATTATTTCTCCTAACATCTTTTTATTTCCAATCTTACCATTATTATCTAATATGCTAACCTCAGGTCCACTCGCAACACCTACTGAACCTATTATTTGCTTTCCCTTGCCTAAAGGGTTAGAAGTGATTTGGTGAGTAGCTTCAGTCATTCCATAACTTTCTATAACAGGAATTTTAAAGGTATTTTTCAATTCTATTATAGTTTTTTTGGGTAAAGGTGCAGATGATGATCTAATAAACCTTAGACCAGTGGATTTAATAATTTCAATATTATTTTTTGCTCTGCTTAAAATTGTTTGATGCATAGTTGGGACTGCTGAATACCAGGTTGGATTGGTTAAACTGATCCATTTATAAAAGCTTAAAGGGCTAAATTGAGGGCAGGTAACAATACACCCACCAGAAAATAGAGGAGCTATAAGACAAGCTATTAAACCATGAATATGAAATAATGGCATAATATTTAAACATTTATCTTTATTATTTAGTTTTAAAGATTTTGAAATGTTTTCAGCTGAACTGTTTAAGTTACTATAATTTAAAGGAACCATTTTAGGTTTTGAAGTGGTCCCAGATGTGTGAAGAATTAGGGCTGTAGTAGAATCTTTCTTAGGAGACGTATTTTTTCTTTTGTGTATTTTTTCATTTAACTT
>CAYMQD010000029.1:0-4184 GCA_964392475.1 uncultured Alphaproteobacteria bacterium | reverse complement strand
AGTTTTGGGCTATTCATAGATAAGCCCGGCGTGAATTGGCGTTACCGTTCTGAGCCCGAAGAAGGCACAGCCAATCGTGCTATTCCTGTTCCCAGGGGGAAAATGTTAGGTGGATCAAGCGCCATCAACGGACTTGTGTATGTGCGTGGTCAAACCCTGGACTACGATACCTGGGGACAGCTTGGAAATCGTAGCTGGAGTTGGGAAAAGGTTTCCAAAGTCTTCCGAAGAATGGAAAATTTTGACGGTGGCGATGAAGAAGTAAGGGGCCGGAATGGTCCCCTAGGCATATCCGAAGTGCCAGACCAAAACCCACTCTACGATGCCTTAATTTCCTCGGCCCAGTCCGCAGGCTATCCCCACAATTCAGATTACAACGGCCTAGACCAAGAAGGCATAGGAAAAACACAGGCAACCATAAAAGCGGGTCGGAGGATGAGTACGGCCCGCTGTTACCTCGAGCCAGCAATGCGGCGCCAAAACCTAGAAATTATCACCGAAGCTATGACTCAACACTTAATCCTGGATGGCAAACGGTGCGTTGGGGTCGTCTACAAAAAGAGTGGAAAAGAGCACACAGCAAAATGCACTCAGGAAGTTATTCTTTCTGCTGGTGCGGTTTCCTCGCCTCAAATACTTGAGTTATCCGGCATCGGTAATCCCGAAATCCTTCAAAAATATGGCATTGAAGTAAAACACGAACTACCCGCTGTCGGGGAAAACTTCCGCGATCACATCGCCTCCAGAATAAACTGGAAAGTAACCAAGCCAGGGATTACCTATAACGATAAATTCCGCGGCCTCGGAATGGTGGGAGAGGCACTCAAATATGCTGTCACGGGAGGCGGTTTCCTAAGCTTGCCCTCCACACCAGTCGTTGCTTTTGTAAAAACAAGGCCGGAATTGGAGACTCCCGATCTGCAACTCAGCTTCTTTCCCTATGCGGTGGAGAACCCAAAACGCCGCAAGTTGTATAAATTCGCGGGAATGACCTTTATTTGTTATCAGCTTCGCCCCGAAAGTTTAGGATCCATTCACATTCGCTCAAGCCAACCCGATGAACAACCCGCTATTCGCTTCAACTTTCTTCATGATCCGATAGACCTCCGGGCCATGATCGATGGAGTTGATATTATGAGGAAGATCGTTGAAGCCGCGCCCATGGACCCGTATAGGGGAGAAGAATTTAAGCCTGGTAAAAATATTTCTGGGGATACAGCTATAGAGAGCTGGCTGCGTGACACTGGGGAAACCGCCTATCACCCAATGGGTACGTGCCGTATGGGCCCCGGCCCCAACGCAGTCGTCGACGATAAACTGAAAGTCTATGGCCTGGAGGGATTACGTGTAGCCGACGCATCTATTTTTCCGACCATGCCTTCAGGAAACACCAACGCCGCCGCCATTATGGTAGGAGAAAGAGCCTCCGACCTGATCACAGGAGAATGATCTAACTGCCTTGAATTTTCTGCGTTTCGGTCACTTTACTGAAGACTCCGAATTAAGATGAATTCTACATTGGCCACTATATTTTATCGTTGAGGCGGAAAACAAAATACCTCTCCCCAGACGAGTTGATGCAGTAGGATGAAAAGGTCATTATGAAATCTATTCGTGGTATGCTTGGGTCCGCTATGACCTTACCTGTTCTTCCCAACAGGAATGCCGATAAACCTAACTCAGAAAACCAGCCGCGATATTGGCGATGCTTCTGGAGGGACCGGCTTCAAGAAAAGCCCTCTACATCAGGTTAGTAACAATTAGTTCGAATGAAAAACTCACGAATTGGTATACGCGATAGAAAAACCCTGGCTCGAAAATCGCAGGCTGCAAAGTAAGCGCAAAATATGCTCAAAAATCCAGGCATATTAGCATTTATAGCAATTCACCTTGCTTCCGAGATTTCATGACACATTTCCTGCCAGCTGATTCCGGCTTGGTCTTTACCCGAGAGAATAGGGGGGACTGAAATCGGCCATTCGACACCCACCGTTTTATCACTCCAAAGCAGGCTGCGTTCATCCTCTGGGGCATAATAGTCAGTTACCTTATATAGAAAGTCCGCCTCATCACTGAGAGTCAGCGATCCATGGGCAAAACCCGGTGGCACCCATAACTGGCGCTTATTTTCTGCTGATAATTCAAGTCCAAACCATTTCCCAAACTGGGCTGATGTTGGTCTTATATCAACGGCTACATCAAATACCGCGCCTCTCGCAAGCCGCACCAATTTACCCTGCGGCCTATTCACTTGGTAGTGCAGCCCGCGCAATACGCCTTTTATGGATTTGCTATGTCCATCCTGAACAAACGATACGTTGGTCCCCGTGGCCTTGCTAAAATCACACGCATTGAAACTTTCAAAAAAGAATCCCCGTTCATCTAGAAATACCTTGGGCTCTAGAATATGGAGATCGGGGATCGGAGTCTTCACGAGGGTATAGGACATATTATCTAATCAATGACAGGAGATATTTTCCGTAACATGATTCTCTCAGTGACAGGGCTATTTCTTCAAGTTTGTCTGCATTAATCCATTGCTTGCCGTAAGCAATCTCTTCCGGGCTTCCAACCATCATCCCGTGGCGTTTCTGGATGCTAGCGATAAAACTGGAAGCTTCCAGAAGACTCTCAGAGGTACCCGTATCAAACCAGGCATAACCTCGCCCCATAATTTCAACATTGAGCGTCCCCTTCTCCATATAACGCCGGTTTAACTCAGTGATCTCCAACTCACCGCGTTCCGAGGGCTTGATGGTTTCGGCAATTTCGCAAACACTTTCATCATAAAAATACAAACCCGTGACAGCGTACCTGCTACGCGGATTCAAGGGCTTTTCCTCAATAGATAAAGCTCGGTTATCAGCGTCGAGTTCAATCACTCCATAGCGTTTCGGATCATTGACGCTATAAGCAAAAACCGTCCCTCCATCGCCGCGAGCATTGGCTCGGGCCAGGCAATCAGTCATACCATGACCGAAGAAGCTATTATCGCCAAGAATCATGGCAGAAGGTGCACCGGCAAGAAAACTTTTCCCAAGCAAAAACGCTTGAGTTAACCCATCAGGTGAGGGCTGGACAATATAGGTGAATTGGAGCCCCCAGCCCGACCCGTCGCCGAGAATTCGGATGAAATCATCTTGCTGTTCGGGTGTAGTAATAATTGCAATCTCGCGGATGTCTGCCAGCATAAGAATTGAGAGTGGATAATAGATCATCGGCTTATCAAAAACCGCCAACAATTGTTTTGAGACACCTTTTGTAACCGGCCAGAGGCGCGTCCCGGTGCCGCCGGCCAGAATAATTCCTTTTCTCTTCACCTAGCTACTCCAATCTCTGCAGGGCACATGCGACACCGACTTTCCAGGGTGGTCGAGCTAATCCAAAATCGTTTGCGAGGGCAGTACAATCCATCCTACTGTTAGCGGGTCGAGAGACGCGGCTTGGATAGGCGGAGGAAGGTATCCGCTCCACCCGACAAGGAATGGCCGCAACCTTAAATACGTACTCGGCAAAATCAGCCCAACTCACATCCGGTGAACCCGAAAAATGATATATGCCGGTAGGTCCACCACCAACCATAGCCTGTGCTATTTTTATCAACGCATCGGCAAGCGCTGGAGCATAGGTGGGCCCGCCAATCTGATCCCCCACCACTGATATCGTATCTCTCTGTCTGCCTAGTCGCAGGATCGTTTTCATGAAGTTGTCGCCATGCGACGAGAAAACCCAACTCGTCCGAAGGATAATATGGGGACCGCAAGTTCCCGTGATTCCCTCCTCAGCAATCTGTTTGGAACGCCCATAGGCACCAGCGGGGTTAGTCAGATCCTCCGGGCGCCATGGCTTGGTCCCTGTGCCGCTAAAAACATAATCAGTGGAGATATGCAGAAAGGGGATCTCAAGATCGGAACAGGCCTCAGCCATAGCAACGGGAGTATGCCCATTAATTTGGTTTACTAACTCCACATTATCTTCGGCTGCCTCAACTCCTGTCCATGCCGCCGCATTGATCACCGCATCGGGTTGCAACGCGATAATCATTTTTACGCAGGCCCGGCTATGGAGCAAGTCGGCATTTTCTCGGGAAAGAAACGTGAACGTAATCGCAGGACACTGCAATGTACTTAAAGAGCAGCCGACCTGCCCAGTTTCTCCAAAAACCAGAACATTCATTTCCCGAT
>CAYMQD010000028.1:0-4166 GCA_964392475.1 uncultured Alphaproteobacteria bacterium | reverse complement strand
TTGAAAATTATTTTTAAAGATAATTCTGGAACTATTCATACTTTTGCTGAAAAGGAGGGGCTCACAATTTTACAGATTGCTCATAAGTATGGGATAGATATAGAAGGTGCGTGTGAAGGAAATCTGGCCTGCTCTACTTGTCACATAGTAGTGGAAGAAAAATGGTATAAAAAAATACCCCCTCCGAAAGAAGAAGAGGAAGATATGTTGGATTTAGCATATGGATTGACTGAAACTTCGCGATTAGGTTGTCAGTTAGTTTTATCTGCAGATTTAGATGGATTAGAAGTCAGATTACCTATTAGTACACGTGATGCTAGAGTGTTATAGGAGAAAAAGATGGAAGATAATTTTATATTAAGAACACCTGAGCAAAATTTTAATGATTTGCCAAATTTTGATTACTCTCCTAAATACATTGAAAGCCTACAATCTATAAATTATAAAAACCATAATTTCAGGATGGCATATATTGATGAGTCCATTAAAAAAGATGTGGAAGGAACATTTTTGTTTATTCATGGACATCCTACTTGGAGTTATTTGTGGAGACATATTATTCCAGTAGCTTTGAAATCAGGATATCGTGCTGTTGCTCCAGATTTACCTGGTTTTGGAAGGTCAGATAAACCATCAGATATGGATTTCTATAATTTTGATACAATGCGTAAGAGCATTATAGAATTAATAGAATCTTTAGATTTAAGAAATATAACACTTGTTTTACATGAATGGGGAGGCACACTAGGTCTTACATTACCTTTAGATATGCCAGATAGGTTTGTTGGTATAATATGTTTCAATACATGGTTTGCTAATGGCACTACACACATAAGCGAAAGTTATAAAAATTGGCACAACCATAATATAGAAAATAAAGACTTGAATATTAGGGCTTTAATGGCTCGTACAAATAGAATTTTGAGTTTAGCAGAATGTAATGCATATCATTGTCCCTTTCCAGAAGCTAAATATAAAACTTCATTATATTCACTTCCTAAGTATTTTCCTATTAGACAGGATGGAGAAACAGGAAATATATTATTAGAGTCTGACTTATGGTTGCGTAATGAGTTTGATGGAACAGCATTTTTTGTGTTTGGTATGCGTGATCCACTAATAAATTTAGAAAGCATGCAAAGACTTACAGCTAGCGTGAAAAATTCAGAACCTATGATAGCTCTAAATAATGCAGGTCATTTCTCTCCAGAATGGGGTATGGAATTTTCTGAAGATCTTATATTAAATTACAAAAATATTAGTGATAAAAAGAGAGACGAAAAACTTGCTAAAAATAACACAGATAAATAAAAAAAATTAGAGTAGTCAAATATAATTATGACTAGAAAAAAAAGAATAGTAGTAGCTATGTCAGGTGGTGTTGATAGCTCTGTTGCAGCTGCAATGTTTGTAAATAATGGATACGAAGTTATAGGTCTTACAGCTCAGCTTTATAAAACAGAAGTTAGTAAAGTAAATAAAACCTGCTGCGCTGGTCAAGATATATATGATGCGAGACGAGTTGCGTCTGATTTAGGTATAGCTCATTATGTTTTAGATTATGAAAAAATTTTTAAAAAAGAGGTGATTAATGATTTTGCAGATTCATATTTCGAGGGACGTACTCCTATACCATGCGTAAGATGTAATCAAAAGATAAAATTTAGAGATCTACTTAATACTGCTAAACAGCTAGGAGCAGAATTTTTAGTAACAGGTCATTATGTACAACGTATAGAGAGTAAAAAAGGTGTGGAGCTAAGAATGGCTAATGACAAAGATAAAGATCAAAGTTATTTCTTGTTTCAAACAACAAAAGAGCAACTGAGCTATCTTCGTTTTCCACTAGGATCTATTTCCAAGGATCAGACGAGAGAGATTGCTAAAAAACTAAATTTAAAAGTTGCAGGAAAAATTGATAGTCAGGATATTTGCTTTGTTCCAGAGGGGAATTATAGGAAGATTGTTTATAAAATTAAAGGCCCAGGAAAAGAAGGATTAATAAAAGATATTTACGGAAAAGTTTTAGGGAGGCATAAAGGGATTGAAAATTTTACTATTGGTCAGAGAAGAGGGTTGGGTATTGCAATTGGTGACCCATTATATGTTATTAAAATAAATAAAAATGAATCTACTATAATAGTTGGAACTAAAACTGACTTAGAAATAACAGCTCTAACTATTTCAGAATTAAATTGGATAGGGGAAGATTCTTATCTAACTGATTCATTTTCTTTAAACTTAATGGCTAAAGTACGTTCTACTCAAAAAGCACAACGAATCAAGATTAGAAAAATATCAAAGAATATAGCGAAGATTGTATTTATGAATCCCATTGAAGGTGCGGCAATAGGACAAGGATGTGTGGTTTATACTAAGTGCGGAAGGTTATTAGGTGGTGGTTGGATAGAATCATTAGAAAGAGAATGAGAATCCTTGACATTTTAGTCCATAGAGAGCTAAATCGTTAGTGGCGGTGTAGCTCAGCTGGTTAGAGCAGAGGAATCATAATCCTTGTGTCGGGGGTTCAAGTCCCTCCACCGCCACCATCAAAGGATTAAGAGAATTTCATGTCATATATAATCAAAGAAATATTTTATAGTTTACAAGGAGAGGGAGCAAATACTGGTAAACCAGCTGTATTTTGCAGGTTTACTGGATGCAATTTGTGGAGTGGGCGAGAGGTTGATAGAGAAAAAGCTAAATGTAGGTTTTGTGATACAGACTTTGTAGGAACTAATGGTATATCTGGTGGCATTTATAATAATGAAGAGTTGTTAGCAGATAAAATTAATTCATACTGGCCAGAGTCAAAACAGATGAACAAGTTTGTAATTTTTACAGGAGGTGAACCTTTACTTCAGCTGGATAAAAAGTTAATTGAGACTCTTAGAAAAATGAACTTTTATATAGCTATAGAAACTAATGGAACAATTCCGACTGCTTTAGATATAGATTGGATATGTGTAAGTCCTAAATATAATAATCTTTTAAAAATTACTGAGGGTGATGAAATAAAAATAGTTTTTCCTCAAGAAAAATTAGACCCTGAAGACTATACGCATCTGAATTTTCAACATAAGTACTTACAACCTATGGATGGAAATAATATATCAGAGAATATTTCTAAAACTATTGATTACGTTTTATCGCATCCTGAGTGGAAAGTAAGCCTTCAAAGTCATAAATATATAGGCATCAAATAATGCTAAAAGAAATATTTAAGGAGTTTACTTTTGAAGCAGCACATTCTTTACCCGAAACAGATGAAAATAATGAAAATATGCACGGGCATTCCTTTAAAGTTCAAGTATATATTAAGGGAGAGATAGATATAAAAAAAGGATGGATTACAGATTTTGCAAGCTTTAACAAATCTTTAAAAGAAGTTAGGGAAGATTTAGATCATAAATATCTAAACAAAATAGAAGGTCTTCAAAAACCTACTCTGGAAAATCTATGCAGTTGGATTTGGGATAGACTTATTAATGATTTACCTAATCTCAATAAAGTGGTTGTTAAGAGAGAAAGCCTAGGTGAAGGTTGTGAATTAAGAAGAGAATAACTAAATAATTACATTGAATTTACTGGAGATTCCAAATTACCATAAAGTATCCCTTTTGTATCAGTTGCATTTATTTTGAGATTTAGGCCTTCCTCAGGTAAATCGAGCATTATAACTGGATCCGACGATAAAGCGGCATATGTTTCAAAGTCAGCTATTACTCCTTTTTCATCTAAAAGTTTAATAAAGTCTAAATAGTATGAAGGTATTAGAGTGCTATCTTCTAACATTACAAAGCCTGTATCCATAGGATGGAATATTTTCATTTTAATTCTCCATGCACCAGCTTCTCTACTAAACTGTCTAACAGAGATTTTTCCAATAGTGCTTTTTTCACATTTATCTATGGTAGGGTCACAAGCAGGAAGAGAACATCCTCCAGGGCTACTAACGTAAACCATTTTTGAACCTATATGCCATATATCTTTCTTATCTTTGATGGCTGCTCTTATTGGAGAGTCAGATTCTAAACGAATATTCATTCCTATAGTCTCAATTTTTCTATACGGAGTCATTTTAATGACTTGTTGTATAGGATTATTTTCAACAATTAATATAAATTCTTTTAGATCTTGGAGTTGTGTAGGTATCTTAATAACTA
>CAYMQD010000027.1:0-6822 GCA_964392475.1 uncultured Alphaproteobacteria bacterium | reverse complement strand
TACCTAACGCATGTGCAACCATGGTGTTGTCACTCCATTCCATTGTGTCTGCTGTTATATCTATTGGTTCTTTCCTATTCTCATTAATCGCGAATGAATAGGAGAATGAAAAAACAAATATAATATATATTAAAACAAGTTTTGTTAAAAAATTGTTCAATTTGTTCTCGGCTTTAAAATTAAAGTTGGTCTTCCATAAATGGTGAATGTATCATTTTCTGAGATATATTCAAAACCGACTCCACTTATTTTTCCCCAAGGCCCATGCGCGTAAACAAGTTCTTTTCCTTTTGCTGTTTTAGATTCTAAATTATAGACTAAAGAATTGGTATGCATCTCGGTTCCAGAATTTGTAAAAATATCAACATTTCCTTCTAGGTTAAGTGTATTTAGATTTTTATAGATTATACCTTTTATCGATGAGACCATCATCCAACCGCCATTGTTTAATTCAAAATCTGCGCTAGGTTTTGATAATCTAATTATATTATTATTTTCTAAGTCTTGCTCTGCTTTAGAAGCCACTACTACGTAGGCCCTCTTACTTTTATCTAAACCTACAAAGCGAGCATTTAGCATATTATTAATTTCTTCTTTAGTGGGTTTAGCTGTCGCTATTAAATCTACTATCGTTGGGGTAGAAGTTGTTAAAGAACTTAATAAAACAGCTGAGCAAAGCATTAAGCTGGATAATAAAAAACCTATTTTTAGAAACCGTCTAACAGACAAGTTTTCAAGTTTTTTATTCATCCAATTTTTATTTCTTATTCTTGAAGTAAAATTCTTTCCAAATTTACTATCTGATTTATATTTAGTTGTCTCCACTACTTTAGACCCAATCGTAAACAATCATGCATATGTAAAATTCCTACTGGTAGATTCTTCTTCTTATTTTCTTTTACAAATACGGCAGTAATAGACTCCTTGTTCATTAAGCTTAAAGCAGAACTCACGAGAATGTTGTCAGATACCATTATAGGAGATATGGTCATAATTTCCTCAGCCTTTTTATCTAAGAGATGATCATTCATATTTCTTCTCAAGTCACCATCAGTTATTATCCCTATTAACTCTTCTTTTCTATTTATTACTCCAACGCAACCCAGGCTTTTTGATGTCATTTCTATTATTACTTCCTTCATTTTTTGTTTTTCATACACGAGCGGAAGTGATGATTCCTTACGCATTAGATTTTTTACTAAAGTCAATGTGTTGCCAAGTTTTCCTCCAGGATGGAAGGCAGAAAAATTCTTTTTCGTAAACTTTTTATGCTCTAATAATGATATGGCTAATGCATCGCCTAACGCAAGCATCATCGTCGTTGAGGTTGTAGGGGCAAGTCCAAGCGGGCATGCTTCTGGAATATTGGGTGTAATAAATAGTATATTTGCGGCTAAAGCCAGAGTACTTTTAGGATTCGAAGTAATTGAAATTAAAGGAATTTTCTGTTGATTTGCATAGTTAAGAATAGGCTCTAATTCTTCTGTTTCTCCTGAGTTAGAAAGTATTAATATTATATCTTTCTTAGTTACCATTCCTAAATCACCATGAGCCGCCTCAGCTGGGTGTATAAAAAAAGATGGCGTTCCAGTAGAAGAAAAAGTTGCAGATATTTTTTTTGCAATTATTCCAGACTTACCCAAGCCAGTTAGCACTAATCGCCCCTTTAGTGAATCCATAATATTTATAAAATCTAATTCAGAATGTTTATAATCACAATTTGCTAGGCTGTTTAAAGCATCTGACTCATGTTTTATAACTTTATAAATATTTCCATGTTTGTGGAGTATATCTTTATTTTTATTATTATATTTATTTTTTTCCATTTTGCTTTACTAAATTTAATTTAAAAATATAAACTTTACTTGATTTAAATAGTTGTAGTAATTTTTAAATATATGAATACTCAATTAAAAATTTAGCCTATTCAATGAGAAAAAATATCATTATCAGCCCAACCTTTTAGATCTAGTTCCACTCTTGCAGGAAGAAATTCAAAACATTCATTGGTTATTTTTAGTCTATTTTCGCGTCTTAATATAATTTCTAATTTTTCTTTAAGTCTGTGAAGATATAAAACATCATCAGCTGCGTACCTAAGCTGTTCTTTGCTTAATTCTTCTTTACCCCAATCAGAACTTTGCTGTTGTTTAGAAATTTCTATACTTAATATTTCTCTACATAAATCCTTTAAACCATGTCTATCTGTATATGTTCTGGAAATTTTTGAGGCAATCTTTGTGCAAAATATAGGTCTACAATCTATGTTTAAATATGTTTTGATCATAGCTAAATCAAAACGAGCATAATGAAATATTTTCAATATGGATTTATTTTTTAGGATAGATTTTAAATTTGGCGCCTCATATCCAAGCTCATTTCCTAATTTAATTATATGAGCTTTACCATCTCCTGATGAAAGTTGTAATAAACACAAGCGATCCCGATAAGGGTTGAGACCCATAGTTTCTGTGTCTATAGCCACAGAGCCAGTTACTGAAATATTATCGGGTATATCACCATCATGTAAAATAAAAGACATAAAATATTATTCCATTAAAAATGTTATAATTATTCTACTTTGCATATTTTAAAAATTCACTAAATATTATCTATATAATTTTAAAAGTATAAAAAAGAATGTACAATTTAAATACTTGGATAAACTACTAGCTTATAACTGTAAATAGATTATTTAATTAGAAATGAAAATAATAATATAGAAGTATAGAAATATATTTAAATTTTATTATAGATACAATAAAACTTGTTATAGGAGATGTAATTGAAAGAAGGTTTGGCTACGATATTTGGCGGCTCAGGTTTTATAGGGCGTTATTTAATAGAAAGATTAGTAAATAAAGGTTGGAGAATAAATGTTCCTATGAGAAATACGTCTCGGAACCAGCATCTAAAGGTTTTTGGAGACGTTGGTCAAATAGCTTTTGATTCTTGTAATTCTTATAATAAAAATGATGTTATGGAAGCTGTTAAAGGATCAGA
This sequence comes from uncultured Alphaproteobacteria bacterium, assembly GCA_964392475.1. Taxonomy (GTDB): domain Bacteria; phylum Pseudomonadota; class Alphaproteobacteria; order TMED109; family TMED109; genus CAYMQD01. Next base: position 3,819 of record CAYMQD010000027.1, on the reverse strand, counting down.
TGTTGTCATAAATCTCATAGGAATTCTTTCGGCAAAAAAAAACGTACAGTTTGAAAAAGTTCACGTTGGGATACCACAAAATATTTCTTTAGCATGTCAAAAAACAGGAGTTAAAAGAATCGTTCATATTTCTGCTATTGGAGCAGATAAAGATTCTCCTTCCATTTATTTATCCTCTAAAGGAAGAGGAGAAATAGCCTACGATTCAAATTTAAGTAAAACTGTAATTATAAGACCAAGTATAGTTTTTGGTAATGAAGATCAGTTTTTAAATCGATTTGCTAGTATTGCTAAAATTTCTCCAATTATCCCTTTAATAGGGGATGGTAAGAACCTATTCCAACCTGTATGGGTAGGTGATGTAGCCGATGCAATAGTAAGATCTATGGAGTTGCCTTATTCTTCGCCAAGACTTTATGAATTAGGTGGGCCCAAAATATGGGAATTTAAAGAAGTTTTAGTATGGCTATTGAATACCATAGAACGAAAGCGAAAGATAGTAAGTATTCCAAGTAATATTGCAAAATTGTTGGGCTATTTTATGAAGGTATAACCAAACCCTCCATTCACTCCAGATCAAGTTTATCTTTTAAGTAAAGATAATATTGTAAAAGAAAATGCTCCTGGTCTGGATAAACTAGGCATTACACCGGCTCCGATGGAATTAAAAGCAATTAGCCAGCTTTCAAGGTTTATGAATCGTGGTGGACACTTGAATTCTTAAAAAATATATAAAACAAATAATCCTAAAATGATTCTGTATATTACGAAAGGGGTATAAGATCTACTTCTTAACCAATTTAGTAAGATTTTAATGGTAAAAAAAGAGGTGATGCAGGATAAGGAGGCAATTAAAATAAAATTGATAAATAAATCTAAGCTTTTGTTAATTAAGATAAGTGATAAAAACTCCGCTATACCTGCAGAAAATATTACTGGAATACTTACAAGAATAGAAAATTTTGCTGCGCTTACTCTTCCTATACCTAGTAGTCTAAGTGAAGTTATTATACTTCCAGATCTACTCATTCCAGGAATAATAGAAGCACATTGAAAAACACCTGCAAGTAAAGCTGCTCTTTTGGAAATCAACAGTTTTTCTTTATTGCTACTAAATCGATCAGTTAATTCTAGAGCGATTCCACCTATAATGGATGCCCATGCTAATATATATATTCCAGGATTCCAATTATGAAAGAAGAAAATCATGATCCCTCCTAGAATAAGGATCGGGGCAGAACAAATTATAACATTAATAGTCAAATTACCTTTAGCAGAAAATATTTCAGATTTATTTATAGTTTTTAAGCCTTTAAAGAAAACTGTAATCTCTTTTTTTTGGTGTAAACAAACTGCAATAAGTGTTCCTATATGTGCGGAAATTGCATATGTAACCCCAAGTTTTTCCCACTTAAATAATTCTTCTAGAATTAATAAATGCGCAGAACTCGATATGGGAAGAAATTCTGTAATACCTTGTATAATTGCATATAGTATAATTTCAACTTGTTCCATTTATCTTTTACTCTTAAATAAAGTATTAGTCATATTTATTTAAATTAAGTTTTTTATCATGATATGTATATAAAATTAAAATTATGATTACATTATATCACTTACCTTTATCTGCAGAGAGTAGAATTGCAAGATTGATACTTAAAGAAAAGGATGTTTTGTTTTCCTTACAAGTAGAGTTAACTTGGGAAAGAAGAAATACATTTTTAGCTTTAAATCCAGCCTGTACTGTACCTGTAGCGGTAGATGGAAAAAATAATATACTAGTCGGAGCATATGTATTGGCAGAATATCTTGAGGATATTTCTCATAAAGTTAAGCTGATAGGGGAAGATCCTATAGAAAGATCAGAGGTAAGAAGGCTTTCCGAATGGTTTAGGATAAATTTTAATAATGAAGTAGGAAAAAATATTATATACGAAAAGATATTTAAAAAACTAGAAGGCAAAGGTGGTCCTTCTTCTTCAGCTTTGAGGGCTGGAAGAAATAATATAAAAAACCACTTAAGCTATATAGAATGGTTGGTGGATAGGAGAAACTGGTTGGCAGGAAGTTATCTTTCTCTTGCGGATTTATCAGCGGCAGCTTATTTTTCATGTCTTGATTATCTTAATGAAGTTCCTTGGGGAGATTATCCCTTGGCTCGTGAGTGGTATGCAAGAATGAAATCAAGACCTTACTTTAAGACTGTGCTAAAAGATTTTCTTCCAGGTGTTCCTCCACCTATTCATTACACAGATTTAGACTTTTAATTTAGGTGTGGTAGACTGTTGATATGATTATATTCGATTCTATTTTTGAAAAATTTTTTTTATTAAGCGAAAGAGAGAATGTTTACCTACTAATTCAATTTTCTTTTGTTTTACTTATTGTATTATTTTCTCCTGTTTTTATGAAATATATAGCAGTAAGGCCATTAAAATTATTAATAACTAAGACTCAACCAGAATTTGCAGATAATTTAATTGCCAATAAGGCATTTAGAGCACTTACCTTTATAGGGCCTCCTATTTTTATATCTATAGGTTTAACAAACGTTCCATTATTTGGTGACTTCATTTCAAGATTAGTAGGAGCTTGGTTAGCTATAGGTTTTGCTATCATAATAGGTAGGGTAATCGCAGCAATAACGGCAACATGGCGACGCCATACTTTGTTTGTAAAATATCCAATAAGAAGTTATATGCAACTTGCTAGACTAGTTGTTTATATTTTAGCCTTCGTTGTAGCTATTTGTTCTCTTCTGGACCGTTCTCCTATAGGTATTTTATCTGGAATAGGAGCTATTGGTGCCATACTAATACTTGTTTTTAGGGATACTATATTAGGTTTAGTTGCGAGTGTTCAGGTTTATGGTTCGGGTAGAGTTTTAGAGGGTGATTGGATAGAAATTGAGAAGTTAGGAATAGATGGAATGGTGACTGATGTTGGACTCCATATGGTGAAAGTTCAGGCATGGGATAATACAATGGTAACATTTCCTACGGCAAACCTTTTAGAATATACATTTAAAAATTGGAGAGGGATGAGCGATTCAGGTGGCAGGAGAATCAAACGTTCACTTATTATAGATCAATCTACTGTTAAATTCTTAGATGATTCTATTAGAAAAAAGCTAAGCAATATAACCATACTAAAATCATATTTTAAGGAAAAAGATAAAAACCTACTTGAAGCTAATAAGTCCCTTTCTTCAGGATATTATAATAGACGATCGTTAACTAATTTGGGTACTTTTAGAGCTTATGTTAATGAATACTTAAAAAAGCATGAAATGATAAGAAATGATATGACTCTAATGGTGCGTTATGGTGATCCTTCTCCTGAGGGTCTTCCCATTGAGATATACGCTTTTACTGCTACAACTGACTGGCAAATGTATGAAGATATTCAATCTGATATTTTTGATCATTTAATAGCTATATTATCTGAATTTGATTTGGGCCTTTTTCAAGTCCCAGATGGAAATGGTCTACAAGCGCTATCTTTAAGTCTTTCAAGTGAAAAATAATAAAAACTTTACTTCCTTAATTTACGATAGAGCCTTTGAGATAGGTTTTGATGCTATAGGAGTTTCAGGAACTAATACTTCCGAGGAAACAAGTAAAAATTTAGAGAAATTTATTTTAGAAAAATTCCATGGTGATATGACCTGGATGGAAAACACTTTATATCGAAGAAAAAAAATTAAAAATCTCTGGAAAGATGCAAAAACAGCTATAGTTCTAGGAATGAATTATGGACCTGAGATAAATCCCCTTTTAAATAATATGCATAAAGATCTTGGGCAAATTTCAGTTTATG
>CAYMQD010000026.1:0-8490 GCA_964392475.1 uncultured Alphaproteobacteria bacterium | reverse complement strand
GGACATGGAATAGTGGGTGCTCAAGTACCTTTAGGAACGGGCCTTGCTTTTTCACATTCTTATCTAAAGGATGATGGTATTTCAGTTATATATTTCGGAGATGGTGCTGCAAATCAAGGTCAGGTTTACGAGGCTTTTAATATGGCAGCTTTATGGAAACTTCCTGCGCTATATATTATTGAAAACAATCAATATGGAATGGGTACTTCTGTGAAAAAAGCTAGTGCTGTATCAGATTTATTTAGACATGGAGAATCTTTTGGTATACCAGGAATGCAGGTAGATGGCATGGATCCTATTGCAGTAAGGGATGCGGGTATAGAAGCTGCAGCAGAGGTAAGAAATGGAAAAGGACCACTTAATTTAGAAATGCTTACGTATAGATATAGAGGACATTCTATGTCTGATCCAGGAAAATATAGGAGTCGAGAAGAAATTCAACGTACTAGAGAAGAAAGAGACCCAATAGAAAGAATAAAATCAAATTTACTATTAAAAAATATAGCTACCCAAGAAGATTTAACTAATATTGATTCAAAAATAAGAAATATTATAAGTGAATCAGCTGAAAAAGCTCAACAGTTGCCTGTCTCATCTCCAGAAGAATTACTAAAAAATATTATGGTAGAAACTGAATGACTGAAATTACTGTAAGAGAAGCTATATGCCAAGCAATGTCCGAAGAAATGAGAGATGATGATCGTGTTTTTTTAATGGGCGAAGAGGTAGGAGAATATCAAGGTGCTTACAAAGTAAGTCAAGGAATGCTTGAAGAATTTGGAAGTAATAGAGTTATAGATACTCCTATTACAGAAGCAGGTTTTGCGGGAGTTGCTATAGGAGCAGCTATGAAAGGTCTAAAACCAATAGTTGAATTTATGACTTGGAATTTTGCTATGCAAGCTATGGATCAAATAATTAATTCTGCAGCAAAAACTAGATATATGTCTGGAGGTATTATTGAAATTCCTATTGTTTTTAGAGGCCCAAATGGTGCAGCTTCTAGAGTGGCAGCTCAACATAGCCAAGATTTTTCCTCTTGGTTTAGTCATATACCAGGATTAGTAGTTATTTCTCCTTATGATTCAAATGATGCAAAAGGTCTATTAAAAACTGCTATAAAAAATCCAAATCCTGTTATATTTTTGGAACATGAACTTATGTATGGGCGTTCATTTAATACTTCTACTGAAGAATTAGATGCTCCTATTGGTCTGGCAAAAATTTTAAAAAAAGGTAATGATTTATCTTTAGTATCTTACTCTAAAGGTATAGATTTAGCACTTAAAGCATCAGAAATATTAGAAAGTGAATTTAACGTAGCTTCTGAAGTAATCAATTTAAGAACACTACGACCACTAGACATGAATACAATTCTTACATCGGTTAGAAAAACCCATAGAATAGTTTGTATAGAGGAAGGCTGGCCAATTTGTAGTATTGGATCAGAAATTTCAGCGAAAGTAACAGAAGAGGTTTTTGATGAGTTAGATTCTCCTCCTATTAAGGTTACTGGAGAAGATACGCCCATGCCTTATGCTGAAAATTTAGAAACAATTGCTCTTCCTAGTATATCAAAGATAGTAAATTCATGTTTACAGGTTTGCTATATAGAAAACGTTTATGAAAGTATTAAAGAGTTAAAAATTTATTAATAAGCTCCAAAACTATAAAGGATTATAAAATGCCTACAGCTATATTAATGCCAGCCCTTTCTCCAACTATGACAGAGGGAACTTTAGCTAAATGGCTAAAAACTGAGGGGGAAAAAATCTTTCCAGGAGATATTATAGCTGAAGTAGAAACTGATAAAGCAACAATGGAGGTAGAATCTATAGATGAAGGTATTTTAGCAAAAAAAATAGTAAATGATGGAACTGAAAATATTCCTGTAAATTCATTAATAGCTGTTATTTTGGGTATTGATGAGAAAGAAGATGTTTTGCCTGAATTTGTTAATAAACACTCAAACGCCAAATTACCTGATCAGTTAGAATCAAAAGAAAATATTATAGAGTCTATAGCTGACAGTGAAGACAAAAATAATATCAAACCTCAGGATGTAAAACCTGAAATATCAAATATAGAAAATCAGAAAGAGGATACAAGTAACAGTAATATACAAAAAGTATTTGAGTTAAAAGCTAAAACTAAAAAATCTAGTCCTTTAGCTAGAAGAATATGTGAACAAGCAGGAATAGATATTAATGAGATTGAAGGTTCAGGACCACACGGCAGAGTAATCAGGGAAGATGTTGAAAATTTTTTAGATTCAAAAAAACATACAAATTTAAACATACAAAAAGTTAAAGTAGATTCTTCTATAAAACAACCTATTACTAACATGAGAAAAATAATTGCTGAAAAGCTAACTCAATCAAAGCAGAGTATTCCGCATTTTTATTTAATTTCTGAAATTTCTGTAGATGCCCTAATATCTGCAAGAAGAGAAATAAATGATGCTATTTTAAATACAAATGATAACAATCAAATTATAAAAATTTCATTGAATGATTTAATTATTAAAGCTTTGTCTTTAGCTCTTAAAACTGTACCAGCTGCTAATTGTTCATGGACAAAAGATTCTCTTACAGTACATGGAAATGTAGATATTTCTGTTGCAGTAGCTGTTGATGGAGGTTTATTTACTCCAGTAATTTTCAATGCTGCAGAAATTGGATTGGCTGAAATATCTCAAAGAATGAAAGTTTTTATTGATAAAGCTAAATCAGGAAAGCTTTTACCTGAAGAATATAAGGGTGGTACTTTTAGTATATCAAATTTGGGTATGTATGAGGTGGATTCTTTTTCGGCCATAATCAATCCTCCTCAATCTGGAATTTTAGCTATTGGTAAAGCTTCTGATAAAGTTATTGTAAAAAATGGAGATATGTCCATCAGTAAAATGATGATGTGTACACTTTCTTTAGACCATCGAGTAATAGATGGGGCTTTAGGAGCGAAACTTCTGTCAGCTTTTAAAAATTTTATAGAACGTCCATCTACAATGCTCTTATAAAGAGGTATATTAAATGCAAGAAACTAATTTTGATTTAGCTGTTATAGGTAGTGGCCCTGGAGGGTATGTATCGGCTATAAGAGCCGCTCAACTAGGGAAAAAAGTTTTAATAATTGAGGAAAACGAACTTGGAGGTATTTGTCTTAATTGGGGTTGTATACCAACTAAGTCTTTGTTAAGAAGCTCAGAACTATTTTTACATCTAAACGAAATTAATAAATATGGTTTGGCTATAGAAAAACATACATTTGATATAATTAAAATTGTTAAAAGGTCTAGGGATTCTGCCGATACATTATCCAGAGGTATTTCTTTTTTACTTAAGAAAAATAATATAGTTATTATTAAAGGGAAAGCTAAATTAACTTCTTCTAGACAAATAGATGTATCAATTAAAAATGATGCAAAAAAAATTATTAATGCTACAAATATTATTATTGCTACAGGTGCACGTCCTAAGAATTTATTTACAAATATAAATAATAAAAATTCTCCTCGAATTTGGGATTATAGAGATGCTATGACAGTAAAAGAAACTCCTAACTCTCTAATTATCATAGGTTCAGGTGCCATCGGAATTGAATTTGCTAGTTTTTTTTCTTCCATAGGGACTAAAGTTACAGTAATAGAAGCTTTAGATAACATACTTCCAAGTGAAGACAATGAAGTTTCAGGTATATTAGAAAAAATATTAAACAATAAAGGTATAAAATTTTTAAAGTCTTGTAAGGTTGATAGTATTGAAACTGGCAAAAAATCTATTAAGGTAAAGATTAATACTTCATCTTCTGAAAAGTTTGAAATTGCAGATAATGTACTTGTAGCAGTAGGTATAACAGGAAATATTGAAGGTTTAGGTTTGGAAAAGCTGGGTATTAATATAATAAACGGTCATATTAAAACTGATGATTTTGGATACACTGGGGTCAAAAGTATTTATGCAATTGGAGATGTTTCAGGCCCACCTTGGCTAGCTCACAAGGCTAGTCACGAAGGTATTAAATGTGTAGAAAATATGTTTCGATTTAAAAAAAATATTGAATACCATAAGCCTAAATATAATAGAAATATTCCTAGTTGTGTATATAGTAATCCTCAAATAGCTTCAGTAGGCTTAACTGAGCATCAGGCTATTAGTAAAGGTTATAAAATAAAAGTTGGAAAATTTCCATACAAAGGAAACGGTAAAGCTATAACTTTAGGAGAAAATGAAGGCTTAGTAAAAACTATTTTTGATAGTAAGAACGGAGAATTATTAGGAGCACATTTGGTGGGTGTTGATGTTACAGAATTAATTCATGGATTTGTGTTAGCTATAAACTTAGAAGCTACCGAACTTGATCTGATTAACTCAATATTTCCACATCCAACACTTTCTGAAATGATCCATGAATCTGTTTTAAATGCCTATGAACGCTCTATACATATATAAACTAGTAATTTATAATTTTTAAAATGAAAAATAAAAATACATATATTTCGACCTCACATTTAGAAAATTCTAACAATTTATTTTATAAAAGGAAACCTAGCTGGATAAGAGTAAAAGCTCCTATATCTCAAGGTTATATAAGCACTAAAAAAGTAATAAGTAAGCTTCAATTAGCTACAGTTTGTGAAGAGGCTGCATGTCCAAATATAGGGGAATGTTGGAGTAAAAGCCACGCTACATTTATGATTTTAGGTCGAATATGTACTAGAAAATGTACATTTTGTAATGTTAAAACTGGTATTCCTGAGAAGATACAGAACGATGAGCCAAAAAATGTTGCTGAAGCAGTAAAAAAGTTAGGACTAAAGCATGTAGTTATTACTTCAGTTGATAGAGATGATTTAGATGATGGAGGTAGTAGCCAATTTTCCTTATGTATTAAAGAAATCAGGGAGTCTTCACCAAATACTACAATAGAAATTTTAACCCCAGATTTTCAAAGAAAAAAAGAAGCTATTACTATTATATCTAATTCTTCTCCTGATGTATTTAATCATAACTTGGAAACTGTGCCGAGGCTTTATAAAGAAATTAGAAGAGGAGCTAATTACCATTACAGTTTGGAACTTCTTGAATCCATAAAGTCATCAAATCCCAAAATTTTTACTAAATCAGGTTTAATGGTAGGGTTAGGAGAGCGATTTGAAGAAGTTTGTGAAGTTATGGATGATATGAGGAGAGATAAAGTGGATTTTCTTACTATAGGTCAATATTTACAGCCTACTATTGGTCATCATCCAATTTCGAGATATGTAAGTTTAGGGGAATTTGATGAATATAAAAAACTTGCTCTAAATTTGGGTTTCTTGATGGTTTCATCCAGTCCACTAACTCGTTCTTCTTATCATGCTGATGAAGACTTTAAAGCCTTACAAGAAAATTATGAAAAGTATCTGAAAAGTGTTTCAATATAAAGAAACTGTAATATTACCTTATACTAATAATCAGCTTTTTAAACTTGTTTCTTCTGTGGAAACGTATTCAGAGTTTCTTCCATGGTGTATTGATTCTAAAATAGTTAAAAAGAGAAAAAAAAGCTTTGATGCAGATCTAGTAATAGGTTATGGAGCTTTTAATGAGGTTTTTGGTAGTAGAGTGTCCTATTTAGAACCTAAAGAAATTAATGTAGAAATGGTATATGGACCATTTAAATATATGAAAAATATTTGGAAATTTAAAAGTTTGCAAGATAATAAATGTGAACTATTTTTTGAAGTTAAATTTGAATTTGATAACAAATTTTTTGAATTTGTTTTGGGGCGATTTTTTGAGCGTGCTTCATATAAGATGGTTAAAGCATTTGAGGAAAGGGCTAAGTTTCTTTATTCCTGATAGCAATAAGTTTAATAGCCATATTTATGGCGTGATTCGTGGCTTGCATTCTAATATTTTCTCTATTTCCTTTATATTTTTTTTTAATGTGTAATTTTAAATTTAAATCGTCTAAAACAAAATGATGAACAGTGCCTATAGGTTTGTTAGGATTATCTCCTCCAGAGGGACCAGCTATACCAGTTATAGCTATAGATAAGTTAGCTTTTGAAGCTTTAAGAGCTCCCATTGCCATAGCTTCTGCTACTTCATGGCTAACTGACCCATGTTTTTCTAATAATACTTTAGGAACGTTAAGTAGTTTAATTTTTGATACGTTAGAGTAAGTTATAAAAGAACAATCAAATACTGAAGAGGCACCTGCTTGGGAGGTTATAGCTTCTGATATCATTCCGCCTGTGCAAGATTCTGCTACTGTAACTTTAAGCTTTGATTTAAGACACAAATTCAATAATTTTTTAGAAGCTATTTTCATCATATAATCTTATAATAAATTAAAAAACTTATTAAGATTCCGGCAAAAACTCCTGCTAGAATGTCATCGAACATTACTCCAAAACTGCTTTTTATATTCTTGTCTGCTAAAGAAATAGGCCAAGGCTTAATAATATCAAAAAATCTAAATAACACAAAGGCTAATAAAAGATGTAATAAATTTTCATTTATGAATATAATGGTTACCCATTGACCTACTACTTCATCGATGACTATTTCATTTGAATCATGTTTTTTATATCTTTTGTAGTGTTTTTTTGCTGCAAGAATACCTATACAAAATATTACGATAATTAAAAATAACAATATAATTTTACTTGTTTTTAATAAAATAATATATCCTATAATAGTTGCTAGCAATGAGGCTAAAGTACCTGGTGCAATTAAAAACCTTCCTAAGCCTCCTAGCGTTGCAATCTTTATTAATATATATTCATGTGCTAAGTTTTTTTTCAATCTAATTCTCTATAATTACTTATGGTTATTATAGCAATTGTTGCTATACCTCTTTGATTATCTGAAAGCCATAAACCCTCAGGTCTTGTTGCTTTTATAGATATCTGACAAATTTTAACTTCTAATATGGCTGATAATTTTAATTTCATTTTTTCTATATGCGGAGAAATCTTAGGGTTTTCGCATATTATGGTTAAATCTAAGAAATTTATAAATGAATTATTAGATTTACATAATTTTAATGCTTTTTTAGCAAAAATAGACGAATCAGCATTTTTCCATTTTTTTTGAGTGTCTGGAAAGAACTTACCTATATCCCCTTTTCCTAGAGCACCTAATAAAGCATCAACAACTGCGTGCATGGCAACATCAGCATCTGAATGTCCTTTTAAAGCACCATCATTCGGAATATCTATACCAAGTAAACGGACTTTTTTTCCAGATCTGCTTAATGGGTGCATATCAAAACCTAAACCGGTTTTAACACTTATTTCTAGATTTGATTTTATGTTATCTTCGGCTATTTTAAAGTCTTCCTTACAAGTAATTTTAACGTTTTTGCTGTCTCCTAAAACAGTCTTTACTTTAATACTTTGTATTTCTAACAAGGAGGCGTCGTCTGTAATACTTTTTTTGGATGATACATTTGTTTTACTGTGTGCCTTTATTAATGTTTTATATTCAAACCCTTGGGGCGTTTGTGCTATATGCATATGTTCTCTATTAATAGTTTTTTGTATGATGTTTTTTCCATCTACAAATTTAATCGTATCGTATATTGGTAATACAGGGATTACAGCTTTTGAATTTTTTAGACCCATTAAAACACGATTTATTAGTTTTTGTGATATACATGGTCTAGCTGAGTCATGTACGAGCACTATTTTAGGGTTATGCTGTTCTATCTTTAAAAGCGCGGAGTATACTGATTTTTGTCTATCAATTCCTGGATTTGCAAATATAATCGGAGTTTCTATCTCTAAGGAATCTTCTATTAGTTTTTTATAACTTGGATCAATTACTAAACAAATTAAGTCTATATGTTGGCTGCTTTCAAAAGCTTTTAAAGACCATTCCAATAATGTCTTTCCACAAATATTTACAAATTGCTTTGGTATTTTTATATTAGTTCTGTTACCTGTTCCTCCAGCTAATATAATAGCAACAGTCATATTTTTAGACATTATTGTTTTCCTTTAAAAAAAATAAATAGGCAATAAAATACAGAAACAATAATACTATTATAAGTTTGTAAAATTATAATAAATATATTTTTAATAATAATTATTATAAGTAATAAGATAATTTATCAAAAAATTAATGTATAGTTTTTGAGAATAGATAATGAAGGATAATAAAAGAATCGCTAATAATTTAAAGTCTAAAGATTTAGAGTCGGCTATTATAGAAATACCTATGGCTCTACTTTTGGTAGATATTTCGGGTAATATATATCAAGCAAATACGCAAGCTGAACTTATGTTTAACGTGAGCAAACGGTTACTATGTAACAAATATCTTAGAGAATTTATATCTTCTGATAGTCCTTTGATGCTTTTGATTAAACAAGTTTTAAAATCTCAAAGTAGCGCAACAGAGTATGGTTTAAAGTTTGCAAGATTGGGAACTAAAAATAGCGTTTTTGAAAGTTCGAATGATACTACGATTGGCTTATTAAATAATCTATATAATACTA
>CAYMQD010000025.1:0-3702 GCA_964392475.1 uncultured Alphaproteobacteria bacterium | reverse complement strand
TAAATCTGTAAGTGGAATAGATCACAATGGAAATGTAATAAATAAAGAAGTAGTAGTTGAGAGACCTTTAACTATATTTTTAAATAGTCAAGAAATTATTACAGTAATGACCGTAGGTGACCATCCAAAATTTATGGCTGTGGGATTTTTAATAAACCAAAATATGTTACTAAAAAGTGATAAAATAATAGCTATAGATGTAGATTGGGAATCTGAGGTTGTAGTAGTAAGAACAGAGAAACCCGTAGATTATCAAAAAAAATTAATAAAAAAAACTAGAACTTCTGGGTGTGCTATGGGTACTGTATTTGGAGATATTATGGAAAAGTTTGATTCTATAATCCTTGAAAAATCTATTACTATAAGTAATACAGATATATATAATTTATTAAATACTATAAACAGACAACCTTCGTTATATTTAAAATCTGGTGCAATTCATGGATGTGTATTAAATAATTTAAATAATCCTGAAGTATACTTTGAAGACGTTGGTAGACATAATGCTGTGGATAAGATTGCTGGTTATATTAGACTAAATAATATAAATGCCTCAAAAATGTCTTTATATACTACCGGGAGACTTACTAGTGAAATGGTCATTAAAACTGTTCAAATGAAAATACCTATTCTAATTTCAAGATCTGGATTTACTGCTTGGGGGGTAGAATTAGCAAAAAAAGCAAATCTATCTTTAATAGGGCGCGCTAAAGGAAAGCGATTTGTAATCCTTTCTGCTCCAGAAAGAATAATTTTTGATGGTTCATCAGAAAATGAATAAAGATTTACCTATTATCTCTGTTATTCTTGCTGGAGGAAAAGGGGAAAGAATGGGCGGGTTAGGAAAATCATCTATATTATTAAGTGATATTCCATTGATAAAGCACGTTATAAAAAGAATTGATAAGCAAGTTGATAAAATAATTATCAATGGCCCTTTAGGCGATGAAAGTATTGCAAATTTAGGATATGAAATAGTACCAGATATTTTTACTGATAAAAACGGTGCTGGTCCACTTGCAGGCATACATACAGGTTTAAAAAAAGCATATCAGATACATGGGTCTGATTGTTTTTTGCTTTCAGTACCAACAGATGGACCTTTTTTACCTAAAAATTTATCTGAAAGACTTAAAGAAGGATTTCTATTTGATGAGAAAAGTAAAATTTCTATAAGTTCTTCAAATGGCAGAACTCACCCAACCACTGCTATGTGGTCAACATCTTTACTTAAGTCTTTGGAAGAATCTTTAAAAGTTGGAATAAGAAAAATTGATAAATTTACTTGTAATCATAAAACAAACATATTTGAATGGAATTATTATCCAGATCCTTTTTTTAATATTAATACTTTAGAAGATTTAAAAAAAGCTGAAAAAATATATAATGACAATTCTATATAATTAGACTTTTGGTAGTCTTGTTTTTGATATATCTTAAATATAATTTAGCGGCCGTGGCGGAATTTGGTAGACGCGCAACGTTGAGGGCGTTGTAGGGGAAACCCTGTGGAGGTTCAAGTCCTCTCGGCCGCACCAAATTAATTTTCAATTATTGTATTAGGGAAATATTATGAATTTAAATATTAAAGGCAAAAAAGCTATTATATGTGCTTCTAGTAGAGGTTTAGGTAAAGCTTGCGCTATATCTTTAGCTAAAAATGGAGTAGATGTATATATAAATGGACGTGATCACAATATATTAAAATCTACTAAAGAAGAAATTATTAATTTAGCTAATAATGTAAAAGTTGCATCAATTTGTTCTGATATATCAACTAAAAAAGGAAGAGAGAAAATACTAGAATTGTGTCCTGAGCCAGATATTTTGATAAACAACAATGGTGGACCGCCATTTAAAGATTTTAGAGATATTGATAACCAATCTATGTTAAATGGATTAAATATGAATATGATTACTCCGATTGAGTTAGTACAATCTGTAATTGATGGTATGGTAAATAGAAAGTTTGGAAGAATAGTTAATATCACTTCAGTCTCAGTAAAACGTCCAGTAACGGGTCTGGATCTTTCTTCTGGAGCTAGAGCTGGACTAACAGCCTTTCTATCTGGGGTGGCAAGATCTGTTGCTGGCCATAATGTTACTATTAATAATATTTTACCTGGTTTTTTTGATACTGATAGATTGAGACAAGGGGTTGAATCTACTGCAAAATTATCTAATGAGAGTTCTAATGCAATTGCTGATAAAATGGTATCTAGCGTTCCTGCTAAACGATTTGGTAAACCTGAGGAATTTGGCGAAGTTTGTGCTTTTTTATGTAGTCAACAAGCTAGTTATATTACTGCTCAGAATATACTATTAGATGGAGGACTATTTGATAGTTCGTTTTAGAATATAATTTAGATTTATATTTTTATAATATTATTGCATTTTATAGAATTTCTACATCTATTAGTGTAGGTTTTGCAAGTTTCACAGCATGACTAATTGTCTCTTTTAAATGTTTTCTTAAAACAACTTTAAAAGTTGTAAGGCCAAAATCAGCTCCAATTTTTGAAAAATCTAAAGAAGGATTCTGTATATCCATACCTATATAATTTTCATTATTATGAAAGCCTTTTAATCTTTGTTTAAGAATTTTATAGCTATGATTATTAACAATTATATATGTGATAGGCAAATTTAGATTAGCTGCTGTCCATAAAGCTTGTATGCCGTACATTGCGCTTCCATCACCTATGACTGCGACGACAGGCCTTGAAGTTTGAGCTAATTGAATCCCTATTGTAGCACTTATAGCCCACCCTATGCCCCCACTAGCTAAACCATGATAGGAATTAGGATCCCTAAAAGGAAATAAATTCAATAAATTTGTAGTAGTTGTTAATCCTTCGTCTATTAATATTACGTCCTTTGGAAGTACTGAAACTAATTCAGATATAAATATATCTGGAGTGATATTTGAATTATTGTTATATTTTTCTTCTATTATCTTTAAAAATTTATCTCTACTATTTATCCAGTTTAATGCCTCAATATTTTTAAGTCTCTTGTTTACTTTCTTGATAAAATTATCAGACTTTTTAGAATTAATTAATTTTGTAATATGTGGTAATGTGTATTTTAAATTAGCAATAATTCCTATCTCAGTAGGGTAGTTCTTTCCAATTTCATTAGGATTTAAACCTATATGAATTATTGACATATTGTCGGGTATAGGAGATTCATCTCTATATACTGACATACGTAAGGGATCTCCTCCTAAAACTATTAATAAATCATATTGAGATAAAATATTATGTACTTCTTTTTGGTTTCTGCTTAAAGCTTTTATAAAGGTAGGGGATTCAGTCAAAAAATGTGCTCCCCAAGGAACCGTTTGTTGATAAACAGCACTTCCAATAACTTGTGAAAATTGAGATGCTTCTATTAATGCGTCATGAGTTGAGATTTCATCTCCCACAATTATAACAGGATTCAGAGAATCAAAAATTTTACTTATTATTTTGTCAATTACTGTATTTTCAGAAATAATATTTGTATAAATATTTGTAGCTCTTCCTATATTTGAAGTAGTATCTGCATTCATTATATCTCCTGGTAGAGATAAAAAAACAGGACCAGTAGGTGGAGTTTTTGCAATTTTTATTGCTCTTCTAACAGTTCTAGGTAAATCTTCTACTCTTTCTATTTCATATGCCCATTTTACTAAAGATTGTGCCATAGGTAAAAGAGGCT
>CAYMQD010000024.1:0-2776 GCA_964392475.1 uncultured Alphaproteobacteria bacterium | reverse complement strand
TAAATCTAATGCAATATAAATTAGATAAGGTAAATTTAAAGTTTCAGTATGAAAAATCAAAAGAAAACCTCATATTTACGTACCTAGATAAAGAAAAAACATCTAAATTAGGTATAGAGGTACCTTGTAATATTAATGAATTTTATTTAAAGGTTCTTGAATGTAGTTCTAGTGGTAAAGATCTAACTAAATTTTGTAAGGGAAGTTTGAAAGTGAGTAAAAATTCTGAGTCTCAATCAATGCTTAAAATTGTTAGGAGTAACTTTCAAGAAAATAGTTTGAATATTAAACAGCCTATTAGATTAAAAGTTTCAGAAAAAATTCAAATATCAGAAATAGATATAGAGGTGTCAGGAATTACATTAGAGATTGCAAATAAGTATTTCCTGGATGATATAGAGGGTCTTTTAATAACTGATGTCAAATCATCTGGATTGGGTAAAATTATAGGTTTTAGAAAAGGAGACATTATAGCTGAAGTTGATCAAGAAGTTCTATATTATCCTCAAGAACTAAAAAGTCATATACAAAGAAGCTTGAAAATTAATAAAAGTACCTTAATTCTAATTCATAGAAACAATGACTATGCACATTTTCTAATTAAATATTAGAATAAAGCTTCGTATCAATGAAATGCGCTTAAGTAAATTTATAGTGTTAATTTGTTAAGTTTCTATAAGAATTATTTATAAAACTAAATTTATAATTACGGGAGGTATAAATGTCAGATCAATCTGTTATTACAGAAAGAGAAGGAAATATTGCAATTATAAGGTTAAATAGGCCTAATGAAGCAAATGCGCTTAATGATCAGTTATGTATGGAGCTGTATGATACTATAAATAAATGTTCGACAGATGATACTATTAGAGCAGTTATATTAACTGCGAATGGTAAAATGTTTTGCGGGGGAGGAGACCTGAAATTTTTACTCAATAAAAAAAATATTAAAGCCACGCTTTTAAAAATGACAAATTATTTACACGGAGCAATTGCAAGGATGGCAAAAATGAATGCTCCAGTAATAGTTGCAGTTAACGGTACTGCTGGAGGGGGAGGATTAAGTTTGGCTATTACGGGTGATATAGTTATATCGGTAAGTTCAGCAAAATTTACTCTAGCTTATACTAGGGCAGGTCTATCACCTGATGCTAGTTCTACTTTTTATCTGCCAAGATTAATAGGTATGCGTAGAGCTAAAGAGCTTATGCTGACAAATAGAATGTTCTCAGCTGATGAAGCTTATGATATGGGTATGATAGATAAAGTGGTAGAAGATAATGAGTTAATGGAAAAAGCTATGGAATATGCCCAATCTTTTGCTAATGGAGCGACTAACGCTTACGGTTCTGTTAAAAAGTTATTAAATATTAGTTTTTCCAATGGCTTAGAGACACAAATGGATAATGAAGGAGTGTTAATTGCCGAAAATGCAAGCTCAAAAGATGGACAAGAGGGTTTGTTGGCGTTCTCAGAGAAAAGACCTCCGGTTTTTATAGGCAAGAGTTGAGCTGTGTCTATTAATAAACACTATATATAAATTGAAAAATTTTGAAAATATAAATATTAAGGAAATTAGATGATTTCAGAAAAAGAATTACCAAACAAGAAATGTATTATTAATGGTAAGAGTATGAGTTATGTAGAAATTGGTAATGGTAACCCTATAGTTTTTCTTCATGGAAACCCTACTTCGTCTTATCTATGGAGAAATATTATGCCTCATCTGGAGAATTTAGGAAGGTGTATTGCACCTGACTTAATAGGTATGGGATATTCTGATAAGTTAAATTCAACTGGACCGGACAGTTATAATTTTATGGAACATAGTAACTGGTTAAATTTACTTTTAGAAAAATTAAAGATAAATAATGAGGTTACGTTTGTATTACATGATTGGGGATCAGCATTAGGATTTGATTGGGCTTTTAAAAATCAAAAATCTCTGAAAGCAGTAGCTTATATGGAAGCTATAGTATGTAATTTAGCTTGGG
Organism: uncultured Alphaproteobacteria bacterium; assembly: GCA_964392475.1. Classification (GTDB taxonomy): domain Bacteria; phylum Pseudomonadota; class Alphaproteobacteria; order TMED109; family TMED109; genus CAYMQD01. The sequence continues at coordinate 782 of CAYMQD010000024.1, read as the reverse complement.
ATGATTGGCCTGAATCATCCAGACAACTATTTAAAGCACTCAGAACTTCTTCAGGAGAAAATATGATATTGGAAAAGAATATTTTTATTGAAAAAATATTACCTGGATCTATTTTGAGAGACTTAACAGATACTGAAATGCAATATTATAGAAATCCTTTTAAAAATATAGGTGAAGATAGGAGGCCTACTTTGTCGTGGCCCAGACAAATACCTATTGATGGATTTCCAGCTGATGTGAGCGAAGTTGTAGGAAACTATTCAAATTGGTTTAAATATAATGATCTTCCTAAATTATTTATTAATGCTGATCCAGGAGCTATTTTAATTGGTAAACAAAGAGAGTATTGCAGACAATGGAAAAATCAAACTGAAGTATCAGTCCCAGGAGTTCATTTTATACAAGAGGACTCTCCTGATGAAATTGGTATGGCAATTAGAGAATGGTACGTAAATTTATAGTTATTATTATATACTTTTATTTTACTGCTTTTTCCTATTCATTTGAATCTGCAGCATTAAATGCTGAACTATTAAAATGCTTAGGAGTGTTTAAATCAATTAAAGAATTAAACATAGCAAACAATCAGTTAAATGATATAGATAAGCTAATATCTAAAGCTTATAATAAAGCATTATTTGTTGGTTTTTTACATCCGTATGAGGAAGAGTATTATCATATTGGTCTTAAAAATATAAGACATATTTATCCTAAGGCCAATTACGAACTAATAATAGCAGTTTTTTCAGGATGTAAAGAAACTTTAAAGATTATACATGATT
>CAYMQD010000023.1:0-2535 GCA_964392475.1 uncultured Alphaproteobacteria bacterium | reverse complement strand
TAATGACTTACGCTACGGACTTTAAAGGACATGTTTTGAAACGACTTAGATTAATTGAAAATTATTACCCTGGAGGCTCTGCTGTTGCCTGACGAAGATATAGCACGCGTCTTGGTCATTGGAGCAAGCCATGCCGGCGTGAGCTTTGCAGACCATATGCGTAAAAACGGATTTGATGGAAGTCTAACACTTATCGACCGTCAAAAAGGCGGGCCAATGGAGCGACCGCCTCTCTCAAAAGAATTCTTGCTTGAAACTACGGATAAAATTAACCCAATATTTCTACTCAAAAGGCGCAAATGGTATAAAGAAAATCAAATAGCCTTAAGACACGGAATTACCGCTACAAAAATTGACATAGCAACTAAGAGCTTGATGCTCTCTGACGGAAATCAACTTGGTTTTGATAAGCTCGTGCTCGCAACTGGAGCAGTGCCTCGCACGCTTGCTCCTGCTAAAAATATATCAAACGTATTTGTGTTACGACAACCAGATGATGCGATTGCTATACGCAACGTCTCACGCAATGTGAAAACCGCTATCATAATTGGTGGAGGTTATATAGGACTTGAAGTCGCCTCTACATTTCGCCAAATGGGCCTAGCGGTAAGCGTAGTTGAGGCCGCCGACAGAATATTAGCTCGCGTAGCTAGCCCCCCCGTTGCCAAATCACTGGCGGATCTCCACCGTTCGCATGGAGTTTCGCTACACACGGGTATTGGTGTTGACCAGATTACAGTTGAGCAAGGCGCATTTAGCGGCTTAATCCTCACAGATGGAACGGTTTTAAAAGGTGAAATCCTTGTTGTTGGCATCGGCGTAAGGCCCGATAGCGATTTAGCTCGTAAAGCTGGAATTCAAACCGAACACTCCAATGGCGGAGCTGTTCTAGTTGATGCATCGATGCGGACAAGCAATCCTGATATAATTGCAATAGGCGATGTTGCCTTAAAACGTGGTAACTCACCCCGCATTGAATCGGTGCATAATGCTCAAAATAGTGCCGCTCGAGCAGCTGCTGCGATCATGGGCCAGCCGCTTCCCCTAGCTGAAGCGCCCCGGTTCTGGTCCGATCAATATGATGCCAGCTTGCAGTCAGTCGGCATTGTACCAACTGGTGCAGATAATGTTTATCAAGTCGCACGCCCAGGAAAAGGCGAGTCATTCTGGAGCTACCAAGATAAATGCCTTATTGCCGTTGAAGCGATTAAGGATGCAGAAAATTTTGTTCTTGGCACTAAATGTCTTGATAACAACATTTCCCCGGATCCACATCTAATTGGGGACCCATCATTTGATCCCATGGTTTAAATCTCCAAAAATGCAGTCACTTTGTTATTATTTACACCATAAGCACGTCTCTTGATCTGTAAGTTTGTGCTCTACAGTAGCTGTGATAAGAAATACTATTCTCATACTTCTTCAAAAATATAGCACCAAAGGAGTTCAAATTGAGACTAAAAGAGGTCAAAGAGCGATTAAAAGACGGCTCTTTAACACTCGATAAAGCGCCAATTGAATTCCGCTCTAATCCAGAAGTCGTGCTTGAAGCGTTAACCTGTGAAAAACATAAATATGTCGGTCGAAGTGCTCTAAATTTCGCCTCAGACAATCTGCGATCAGAACGAGAGTTTATTCGTAGAGCCGCAAAAAATAATCACCTGATCCTGAGTTGGGCATCAGAAGATATCCAAGCAGATAAAGAGATCGTGCTTGAAGTTGTCCGAGAGTGGGGTTGGGCCCTTGAATGGGCTTCCGAAGCGCTCAGAGATGACCGTACTGTCGTTCTAGAGGCTGTTCGAGAGACAGGGTGCGCTCTCATGTTCGCCTCAGAAAACCTCAAGGCCGATAGGGAAGTCGTGCTCGAAGCGGTTAAAGATGATTATCTCGACGGTAGAGATGGAAGCGCACTGAAGTACGCATCAAAGCGTATACTTGCAAACAAACAATTCATGTTGGAGGTTATAAACCGAAACGGAAAAAATCTTCAATATGCTTCAAAAGAACTTAGGTCAGATAGAGAACTCGTATTTGAGGCAATTAAGAAATCCGGTCATGCTCTTGCATATGCATCTTATGAGCTTAGGGCTGATAAGGAGATAGTGCTATATGCAGTGAAAAAAAATGGCACGGCTCTCAATTATGCCGCAAAAGAACTTCAAGAAGATTGGGAGGTCGTGCGACAAGCAGTGGGCCAAAGTGGATTTGCTTTTGAGTACGCATCAGAGGAATTAAGAGCTAATCGAATTCTGGTTCTCGCCGCCGCACAGAGTTACGTGTATGCATTACTATATGCACCAGAAAATCTTCGGGCGGATAGAGACTTCGTACTTCAGATTGTTAGATGCCGAGGAGAAGCCTTGGTTTATGCATCAAAAGATCTTCGAGCTGAACGCCAAGTTGTTATTGAAGCTGTTAAAAACAATAGATTAGCCTTTCGATATGCAGACGATGAACTCCAATTAGATGGGATATTGCGAGCAATTGCTGGAAAAGAAGTCACACTAAATGAGCTTTTTGACGCAGCTAAGTCTG
>CAYMQD010000022.1:0-5590 GCA_964392475.1 uncultured Alphaproteobacteria bacterium | reverse complement strand
CTATATATAGTGTGTTTTATTTTCTGTAATACTCTATAAAGGAATATTTCCGACATTTGATGATTTATATAAAGGAAAATTATGTGTCTTTAATATTAAAATATTTTTTATTTATTTGTGTGATTGTTTGCTCTTCATATTTGTCAAAAGTTATGGCAAATGACTTTCAGTCCAATTATAATGTAGCTTTATTAAATCAAACTAGAGATAATATTTTAGAACGGAATAAAATTCCATATATATTGAATCCTTCTGATGTAAAATATTATAAAGCAGTTTTTGATTTTCAAGAAAAGGGTCAGTGGTCAAAGGCAGATAAAATTTTAAATTTTATTGATGATAAAATACTTATGGGGCATGTTATATATCATCGTTTGATGCATCCTAGTAAGTATAGGGCATCCTACCATGAATTAGCAGATTGGCTTTTAGAGTATAGAGACCATCCAGGAACTAGGAGAGCTTATAAATTAGCCTTAAGAAGAAAGCCTAATAATGTTAAGCAAGTTATTAAGCCAGAGATTAATAATTATTTACGGGGCTATGGAGAAGACTATTTTTCTTACGCAAGATATGATTTAAATTTATCTGAAGCAAACACACATACTATTGTCAAGCAAGTCAATTTCTATATATCAAAAGACGAACTTGAAAAAGCATATAAATATTTGTTACTCAATAAGTCAGAAAAACTTCCTAATAAAGTCTATGATTCGCTTATTGGAAGAATTGCAATTGAGCATTACTATAGAAATGATTTAAATATAGCATCTGATTTATTCAAGACTGTTGCAACCAATGATGAAAGCTCGCAATCTTGGCTATCTTGGTGGGCAGGATTAAATGAGTTTCGTAAAGGTAGTACTCTTGAAGCCTTAAAATATTTTAAAATTGTGGTAAAATCAGATTATAAAAACGATAAGCTTAAGTGGCAAAAAACAGCTGCAGCTTATTGGGTTGGACGTATATATTTGAAACTAAATGAAAATAAAAAAGCAATAAAATTTTTTAAACTGGCAGCATGCCAGGGAAGATCCTTTTACAGCCATTTAGCTAGGGAAAATCTTGGGTATAATGAGCCATATAGTTGGAAAGTAGATTCTACTAGTGACCTCTCTATCAAACGAATGCTTAGGCATGCGGAGGCAAAACGTGCAATCGCATTATCTCAAATAGGAAGGTATGGAGAGGCTGATTTTGAAATTAGAAATCTATACGGAAATTTGGGAGAAGAAGAACTTATAGATTTATTAAGGTTGTCTGAGTTATTAAATTTGCCTGCAGTACAAATAAGATTAGGTAGTAAGCTGGCTAAAGAAGGAGTATTAGGGTATATGCGTGGTCTTTATCCTGCTCCTAATTGGGATAAAGAAACAGAATTTATGATAGATAGAGCGCTTTTATTTGCACTTATTCGCAAAGAGTCAGCTTTTTATCTGAGAGCGAAGAGTAAACGTGGTGCTAGGGGGTTAATGCAGCTGATGCCACGTACAGCTAGGCTAGTAAGTGGTGATACGAGTTTAAGAGGAGCAGAACTTCACAAACTATATCTTCCTAAAGTAAATTTATCTATAGGGCAAAATTTTATTCGTATTCTTATGAAAGAAGATCATGCTAGTTCATCATTAATACATTTATTAGGCTCCTATAACGCAGGCCCTTCAAGAATGGATAGATGGGAAAAGAAATTTGGATTGTATGATCCTTTACTATTTATAGAAAGTATTCCTATTACAGAAACACAGCTATTTATTAAGGCTGTTCTTAGTGATATATGGACTTATAGGGATCGATTTTCTCAAGCAAAACCTTCTCGAAAAGAATTAGCTAGTGGGGATTGGCCTATGTATATTAGTTTGGATGGTTATGAAGAAGAATATGGCAAAAATTGATAAAGGAAGGATTTTTAAACCTGTTAATATTGCAGTTATGACAATTTCTGACACTAGATCTTTAGATAATGATGTTTCGGGTGTGACGCTGATAGATAGAATAGAAAGTTCAGGTCATAAATGTTTGGGTCATGTTATTGAGAGAGACGAGGTTAGTCTAATTACTGCTAGTTTAAAAAAATTTATTGATGATTCTGAAATAGATGTTGTAATTACAACAGGTGGAACTGGTTTGACGGGTCGTGACGTTACTCCTGAAGCATTTGAAAATATATGTGATAAAATAATACCTGGATTTGGAGAAATTTTTAGGCTAATTAGCTTTAACAAAATAGGTGCATCTACGATTCAATCAAGAGCATTAAGTGGAATAGCGAATGGAAAATATCTCTTTGCGCTTCCAGGTTCTCCTAGTGCATGTAAGGATGCCTGGGATGAGATTTTATCTTTCCAATTAGATTATCGTTTTCGTCCTTGCAATTTGGTAGAGTTGATGCCTAGACTCAAAGAGGTATAAACCTTCATTATTTTTGTATTTTATAAAACTCTTTTTGTCATCTATATCTGTTAGTTTATCGCAGAAGTTTATAGATATATTTAAGTTATTAATATTCCTATACGTATCTTCCAAGGCATGACATGAACTCCATCTAATATTTTTAAAAGGGTATAAAATATTTTTTTTTCCTGAAAAACCTATTAGCCAGTAGCCACCATCAGATGATGGACCTATAACTACATCGTTTGAATTTAATAGTTTTATAGCTTTAATTATATTTAACTTTGATATTTCTGGAATATCGCTTCCTATTATAATCACAGGTTGTAAAATACTTTTTTTTATTTTCCACATTCTCCTTCCTAGGTCACCTTTTCCTTGAGAGATTAAAAAAGAATTTTTTTCCCCTTTTAGTTTTTTTTTAATAAAACTACCAGGTGTGATGGCCAATAAAGTATTCCATCTTTTATCAAATTGTAATTTTTTAATCGTAGAATTTAGTGAATTTCTCGCAAATTGAGTAGCTTTTACTATACCTAACTCTTCTGCTAATCTTGTTTTAACTGAACCTAAAACTGGCCAACGAGATAAAATGACTACTGTAGGTATGTTAGAATTTTTTTTCATAAAGCTTATATATTTTCTGAATCGGAAAACCAAGTAAGAAAAAGGATAGACATATAATATTCTGTATACTTCTTAACATATACCCTTGTTCTATATATCTTTTAGGTGAGGTGTAAATATTTGCTTTAATAGCGCCTATACGTTTTCTTCCCAATCTTAAAATAAATTCTACATCTTCCATTATAGGAATCTTAGAATATCCACCTAAAGTTAAGTATAAATCTTTTGAGATTAATAACCCTTGATCTCCGTAAGGAATAGCTAGATATTTAGCTCTAAGATTTGCAAATTTAGCTATAATTTTTAATCTTTTATTGGAATTACTAAAGTTTAAGAAAAACCATCCTGCTTTTATATTTTTGTTTTCTTTAATAAATTTATCTACAGCACTTTCCCAACCTTTTTCAAGCTTTGTATCGCTATGAATAAATAATAACCACTCTTTTTGGCTTGCTTTAGCACCTCTACTTAGCTGTATTCCACGACCCCTAGAACTATGAATTAATTTGGCATTTTTTGTTCTAGCTATTTTTATTGTTTTATCTATAGATCCACCGTCAACTATAATTATTTCCTCTACACTTTTAACTGATTCCATAGTATCAATTAAAGTATTGCCAGAATTAAGTGTAGGAATAATTATAGAAATATTTTTTTTTAAATACTGATTCATATCTGCAGTGAATTTATTGCTAACCCTAAAAATATTAAGCTTCCAAACCTATGGTTTTGGTTAAAGAGATCTAGACAGTTTTTTGTATTATGTATATCAGTTTTTGCAATAATTATTAAAATACTTAACACTGTAATTAAAATTCCTATCATGGAAAACAAGCCAGGATTTAAAAGTATAGTGCTAATTGTCCATAATAATCCTGCAACAGTTGAGCTTATTAACATAAAAGGTTTTGAAAAACTTCCTAAATATACTGCAGAAGAGCGAATACCAGCTTTTTTATCATACTTTACATCTTGAAGTGCATAAGCTGTATCATAGCTTAATGTCCAAAAGATGCAGCCAACATAAAAAATTAATAAATAAAAATTAGGATACTCTCGAGTTATACAGGACCAACCTATAAAAAAACCCCAGTTGAAAGTAAAACCTAACCATAGTTGTGGCCACCAAGTAATTCTCTTCATATATGGGTACAAAATAATGAGAGGAATGGAACCTATAGCTATTGAAATAGATACCATTGGCAAAAAAAATAATACAGTTAAACCTATTAAAGAATTAAATATTATAAATACAATTGCAGAAAATTTACTAAGTCTATTGGCAGCTAGGGGTCTATTTTTTGTTCGTTCAACTTTTGCATCTAAATCTTTATCTATTAGATCATTCCAAGCGCAACCTGCAGCTCGCATTGCTATAGATCCTAAAGCAAACAAAAAGCACATGTAGAATAAATCATATAAGCTAGGCTTGGCCATAGCCACTCCCCACCAGCAAGGCCACATTAAAAGAAATATTCCAGTAGGTTGGTTATAGCGTCCTAGTATGATTAAATCAGGGAGTATTTTTTTTATTGAGTAAATTTTAAACATAGTAGATATTGCTTGTTATTATTCCATCGAAATATTTTTAAATATCATAATATTGTTACTATACAAAAATGGCTAAACTAAAAATAGAATCGTCTTTTTATTCAAGGGTTAGATTATATGTATCTTCCAAATTATTTGAGGGTGCTAATATTTATCTTACCCCTGAGCATAAACATTATTTATTTAAAGTTCTGCGATTAAAAGAAAATTCTGAAGTTTATCTATTTAACGGTTTGGATGGGGAATGGAAAAGTGTCATAATAAAGGAGGGCGTTAATGAATTATTATGTAAAGAACAAATCAGACTGCAATCAAATGAAATAGGCCCATGGTTGTTCTTTTCATTGATAAAATATGGAAGAATTGATTGGCTAGTAGAAAAGGCTACAGAATTAGGAGTTTCTCATCTTTGTCCTATAATTACAGATAGAACTGTAGTTCGTAGAATTAATGCTAACAGATTGAAAAAACATATAATTGAGGCAGCAGAGCAAAGCGAAAGGCTTACAATTCCCGTATTATATAATATAAAAAAGTTGTCTGAATTGTTTAATGACAATTTTTTATCCAATAAAATAATAGTTTACTGTGATGAAAGAGTAACAAAACCTAAAATCCAAGTAGCTATGGAAAATTATAAATATTCAGATTTAGCGATCTTGATAGGACCGGAAGGAGGTTTTACTTTAAGTGAGAAAAAATTTTTATACCTTAAAGAAAATGTAATATCCGTTACTTTAGGGAAACGTATATTGAGATCAGATACAGCTGCATTAACCGCTTTAGCTTTATTAATGCAAAAAGTAAAATAGATTGGGAAAAATAAAAATTATGAAAATATTTTCTAAAGACCACGTGATTGAAAAAAAAGAGGAACTTATTGAATGGTTTTTCCAAGGATGCAAAACTCCTGAGAATTGGAGAATAGGTACAGAACACGAGAAATTTGCTTATTTAAAAAAAGATGGAGGTTTCGAGCCACTACCCTATATAGGTGAATCAAGTGTAAAATCCCTGTTAA
>CAYMQD010000021.1:0-16145 GCA_964392475.1 uncultured Alphaproteobacteria bacterium | reverse complement strand
GATTCTTGATGCTTCTCCGCTACTTCCTCTTCTTGTGACTCAGCCGCTGCTGTTTCCTTCTCCGCTTCTTCCTGTTCCTGTTCCTCAGCCTCTTCTGTTTCCGTCTCCGCTACTTGCTGTTCCTGTTCCTCAGCCTCTTCTGAATCAGTTTGAGATTCTATTACAGTTTCTTGATTTAAAGCCTCAGCTAAATCCGACTCGGATAATTGTGGACCAGTATCTAATACTTCTGTATCTACTTCTTCTTTAGTATCATCCACTCCTAAAGCTTCCGCTAGATCTGCCGCCGATAACTGCGGGCCTGCATCTACTCCCTGCTCCTCTAAAGATTGTGCAAATGTATTTGCACCATCTAATGCTTCTTGCTCCGATGCACCAGCCTCTAATGCTACCTCTGCACCAGCTTGTGACGCTTGTGCAGCTGCTTCTTCAGGACTAACACCTGCCTCAATCGCTTCTTCGTATACCTGTTCTGCTTCATACTGTGCTGCATCCCCTGAAGTGCCTTCTGTAGGACCACCCGCCCCTAATGCTTCCGCTAGATCTGCCGCCGATAACTGCGGGCCTGCATCATCACTTTCTGGTATATCCTCAACAGTACCTTCCCCAGGACCTAGGTTTGAAGCCTCTTCTGATGGACCTTCTGGCTCAGATGCTCCCGTAATATCTTGTAAGTCTTGCTCGGAAAGTTGTGACTCTTGTTCTTGCGTTGTAACAGCTGGAATATCATCAACAGTACCTTCCCCAGGACCTAAGTTTGAGTTATCTTCCGATGGACCTTCAGATTCAGATACTCCCGTTATTTCCTGAAGGTCTTCTTCAGATAATTGTTGGGCTACTACAAAGCTTCCTTCTGGAAGTGTTGTAGTATTATCATTATCTGTCACTAGACTTTCTGTCGCCATTTATTTATTCCTGGATAGACCTCAAGAATTATAATTTAATAATTTTATAAAAACACTTTTTCTCATGCTATACACTTAAAAGTGTACAAAACATATATACTTTAAATAGCTACGACTTAGAAAAGTAGTTGTTAATGAAATTATACCATTTTTCTGTATTTTTAACCTAATATTTAAAAAAATATTTATTTTTTGATAACTAAACATGGAGTATCTTTAGCTTTCAGTGCTTCACATAATTGTTGTGCAAAAGATATGCTTGGTAATACCTCTGTTTGAAGCCTATATATAGTTCCTTTTCCCTGGATATCCGCTTTTACTGTATTATACTTTAGATCAGATAATAAACTCTTATGTAGTTTTAACAAATTATTCCAGCTTTTAATAACTCCATTTTCTGTGCTCATTGCTGCTAATTGTAATCTGGGTCCTTTTTTCACAGTTAAAATATCAATATTAACAGAATCTTTTCCTTTCTCATAATTATCAATATGATCAGAATATTCTATTTTACTATTATCTATATCGTTAGTATCCATATTTGAAGTGTCAATTCTTAGAGATTTTATAATATCCATTGGCATACCATCTTGATTTTGTATTTTTTTGAATTCTTTGTTATCATCATTTTCATTAATATTTTCCAGGATACCCTCAACATTAAAATCATTTAATGCTTCTATATTTTTATCTTTATTAATATTTTCTTGTACAGGTTTTTGATAATTAATTTTAAATTTAATATTATCTCTTGAAGCAAGATTAAATACAGGTTTACTGGGAATCTTCGGACTAGGATTAAATGCAGCAAACTTTAAAAGTTTATTTTGTGGAATAGTTGATACACGCGGAAGACTATTAGAGCCTGGTGGAGTATTAATTTGACTATATTTTGGTAGTGCAAAAGATCCTATATTCAAAGATTGTATTTGATCATTTAAATTGACCTTGCTATCAATATTTGTAGAGGCATGTTTAGTTAATCTCATTGGATTTTCAGGAGGATCTTCTACGCATGAATAAGGTGCTTCCATACATCTTTCAGTATTTGTCATCAATTCTCTAGTTAGATATCCCATTGTCATTAATAGTTGATATGCTGATAACTGGTAATCAGTTTGAGCGTTAATTGCAGCACTTATTGCTCCTATATAACTTGTTTCTGCAGAAAGAATATCAATTAACTGTCTATTACCAAGTTGAACTTCTTTCATGGCTAAATCAAAAAATTCTCCGGAAATATTTGCTTGATTTCTTAAAAATTCTGCATTTGCCTTCGATGTTTTCATCCCTTGCCAAGAATTTCTAACTAACTCTTCAATAGTTCTATTTAATTGATCGTAATTATACTTAGAAGAAGTATAAGAATTTACAGCCGTCTTATAAGCTGCTCTTTCTTTATAAAACACCCCTGTTGGGCCCCCTAAAGAAATAGGGTAACTTAACTCTAATTTATAAATATGTTCAATCTTAGTACCTACTACACTTGCAGAATCTCTTTTGTTATTTAATTCTGCACTTGCTTTCACTGATGGCAAAAAAGAGGTTTCTGAACTTTTAAGCCCATATCTTGCATTTCTTACCGACAAGCCACTTATTGCTAGATCTAAGTTATTTTGTCTTGCTATTCTAATAGCGTCTTCAATATTTTCTGGAATTAATTTCATAGGAATTAGAGGTCTTACAAAAGTTGAAAAGTCTCCAGGATCCTTTTTAAAAACATTTTTGTATCTATTAATTGCAGATACTAACGCTCCCTCTGCATTAACCCTAGCTGCACGAGCTCCTGCTAATTGAGCTTTAGCTTGCAAAACATTTGTTGCTAACCCTCCTCCTCGTTGGACTCGAGCATCTTCAAGCCTAGTTACCTCCATTATCTTATCTTCTGATTTTTTTGAATATCCTAAGTTTTCGACAGCTTTTATTAAATTTATATAAGCCGAGAGTGCCTCAAAAATCTTATTATTAACAGAACTTCTTAGAGATAGTTTTGCCATTTGAGAACCTGTTTTTGCCTGTTTAATTGATGCACTTGTTGAACCAAAATCAAGAACAGTTTGAGATAATTTAAGTTTAAATTCATGAAATGCCATATGGCTATTTTTAGCATCGTTTTTAACTTGGTGTTCATATCCATAAGGAACAGTTAATGAGAAATCTGGCATGATACCAGAACGTGCTATGTCAATTGCATATTCTGAAGAATTTACAGCTAACTTAGCAGCCAGAACAGATTCATCTTTCTCAAGCAATTCATCTAATAAATCTGAAAACAACTCAGCCCTTGCATTAGATTGGTAAATGCTTAAAAATAATAAAAAAATTAATGTAAAAATTCTTGTCATGTTAAGTAAATTAAATTTGTTAATAATTATTTAAATATTCATAAAAAACTTTAAATCCTTAATCCCCAATATTTCTGCAAATATTGGACCATTCATAAGAATTGATTGATTTTAAAAAGAAAAACCTGTTAAAAATATATGTTTTTCAAATATACTTTCACTTATTCCATGCATTTCGGGATAGAAACTAAATAATAATTACATTATCTATAAGCGTTAAAGGATTTAAAAGATGGTTCAAACTAAACCTTTAAGTAATATCTTAATTATTGATTTAACTAGAGTCTTAGCTGGACCCTATGCAACTATGCTACTTTCTGACTTAGGGGCAAGGATAATTAAAGTAGAACCACCTGGGGGTGATGATTCAAGAAAGTTTGGTCCTATAGTTAATGGTAACTCAATATATTTTGCTTCGCTTAATAGAGGGAAAGAATCTATAGTTTTAAACCTTAAAGAGACGTCTGATCGCAAAGTGTTTGAAAGTTTATTGGAAAAAGCAGATGTTTTAATAGAAAATTTTCGGCCTGGCATTATGGAAAAATTAGGATATGGATGGAAAAGTCTAGCCAAAAGATACCCCAAACTTATATATGCTGCCTGCTCAGGATTTGGACATACAGGACCTTGGTCAAAAAAACCTGCCTATGATATGATTGTCCAAGGCATGGGAGGGCTGATGAGTCTTACAGGACATGAAGGTCAAGAGCCCACAAGGGTGGGTACTTCTATTGGAGATATTACTGCAGGTATTTTTACAGTAATAGGTATACAGACTGCTATAATAGATAGAATTAAATCAGAAAAAGGACAAATGATAGATATATCTATGTTAGACTGCCAGATAGCAATTCTAGAAAATGCCGTATCCAGTTACTTTGCAACTGGTAATATTCCTGGGAAAAGTGGTTCTAGGCATCCATCCATTGCTCCATTTGAGTGTTATAAAAGCCAAGATAGTTATATTTTAATTGCTGCCGGAAATGATGATCTGTTTAACAAGCTATGTAAGGCTATAAAAAGAGAAGATTTATTAAGAAATAGATTATTTAAAAGCAATATGGAAAGATTTCAAAACGTTCAATTACTTAAGTCTGAACTTGAACACACTCTAGAAAAAAAATCTACATACGATTGGATAGCTATACTTGAGAAAGCAGGAGTTCCAGTTGGACCTTTAAATAATATAGAAAAAGCTATTGAAAACCCACAAATAATTGCAAGAAATATGATAGCTATTACTAATGAGAATGGATCTAAACAAATTAAAGTAGCAGGAAACCCAATAAAACTCTCCATGCATAAAGATGAAAAAACTAGAGGTGCAACTCCTGATCTTGATCAAGACCGTAAGAAGATTATTGAGGAATTTTGTAATTAAATACACTAAACTAATTACATTTAAGGAAGTATATAATTGATATATGAAACTTTAAATCTACCAGCTTTAGGGACTATTATAATTGGCTTTATTACCTTAATTTTATTCGCATGGGGTAGAATAGCAATGGAAGTAATTGCAATTGCGTTACTCGCCTCTTTAATTGGTTTATTTACCTTAATTCCAGATCCCAACACTCCTAATGTTAATAATCTATTGGCTGGATTTGCAAATCCGGGTCTAATAACCGTTATGGCATTATTAGTTTTAGCCGAAGGAATAGTAGCAACGGATGTATTAACAAATTTAGCAAATAATCTAGCATCGATTGGAAAATCCAAACCATTGATAGTTACAGCATCAATTCTTCTTACTGCAGCTATTGCTAGTTCTGTAATGAATAACACACCCGTTGTAGTAATTTTTATTCCATTATTAGTCTTACTTGCAGAAAATAGTGGTATTTCGGCCAGCAGAGTACTTATTCCTTTATCTTATGCAGGAATATTAGGAGGTATGACTACTTTGATCGGGTCTAGTACTAATTTAATTGGAGCAGGAGTTGCAGTAAAATTAGGTCTACCTGAGTTTGGTATGTTTGATTTTTCTATTCCTGCTTTAGCTATAGCTATTCCTGGATTACTATATGTATTAACTATTTTACCTAGATTAATGCCTAACCAAAAGCATTTATCTGACTCGCTTGCAAAGGATTCAAGACAGTTTATTGCTCAAATTGATGTAGAAAGTGGCTCAGAACTGGTAGGAGCACAAACCGTAGCTGGTCGTTTTGAAAAATTACCAGAGCATACTGTTTTACTTATTCAAAGAGGAGAACATGCTTTTGTTCCTCCATACGAATCAGTTACCTTAGAGGTTAATGACATAGTAGTAGTAGCCGCTACAAGAAATGCGTTGGAAGAAGCAATATCTAGACTTGGCGACCAATTTCATCCTCATATCTCACAAGGAGCCGGAATTGACCTCAGTACTGCTGGGGAAAACTTAGAAAGAGAATCAGGTTTTTTAGCAGAGGTTCTTGTAGTACCAAGGTCTAACATGGTTGGACGTAATTTAGAACAAATTCATTTTCGTAACTTTACTGGGTGTATAGTACTAGGGCTACAAAGAAGATCTAGAATGTTTAGAGAAAGGCTAACAGATATTCCGTTAATGGATGGAGATGTTTTATTAGTCCAAGGATCGGAAAAAGCAATTTCTAGGCTACGATCCAATAATGACGTTATTCTAATAGATTGGACACGAACAGCAATTCCCAAAAAAAGTAAAACACGAAGAGCTACTTTAATCTTCTTAGCAACCATAGGTTTAGCAGCTTCTGGACTTGTATCTATTGCAGCTGCATCAATAATTGGGGCCGCATCTATGATTGCATCAAAAACACTTACAGTTAATAGAGCTATAAGCGCATTGGACCTTAGAATATATATTACAGTTGCAAGCATGCTTGCTTTAGGTACTTCCTTGGAATTAACTGGTGCAGCCAATATGATAGCTAAAGCTGCACTTTCCGTATCTACTGATGTTGGTCCAGCAATAGTTCTCTCAATTATATTTCTTTTAGTAGCCTTAATTACAAACTTTATTACAAATAATGCGAGTGCAGTTCTTTTTATGCCTATAGCTGTTAATACCGCTATAACATTAGGAGTAGATCCTGTTCCATTTGCAGTTGCGGTAATACTTGCTGCAAATGTTTCATTTGCTACTCCCTTTGGCTATCAAACAAACCTACTTGTGATGGCTCCAGGGCAATACAACTTTAACGATTATCTTAAAGGGGGGTTACCACTTACATTAATTTCTTGGGTCTCTTTTTCTTTGGTAGCCCCTTGGTACTATTCTATTTGATGTGTTTTATACTTTTATGTCTATCCAAAGTCCATTATATTTGTCTTAAAAATTCATAACAATATTCTAAAACTATGAATACTTAACAGTTAGTAACTGATAACCTTAGAAAAAAATATAAAAGGTGATTTATGAAAATAAAAAGAAGGGCATTACTAAGAAAAGCACTAGGTGTAACAGCATTGGCAACGCTCGGTGGATGTGAAGCTGGAACACCAGATCAACCTGGACAATCCTCTTCCATATCCAAAAACATCATAAAATGGAGAATGATAACTTCATTTCCAAAAGACTCTCCTGGTGCGGACTCTCATGCACAGCTTATTGCTAAAGATATAACTAAAGCTACAGACGGCAGATTAATTATAGATCATTTTGCAGGAGGTGAATTAGTTCCACCATATGAAGTATTTGATGCGGTTAGGGACGGAACTGCACAGTGTGGATACGATGCACCATATTATTGGATTGCAAAACATAAAGCAATACCATTTTTTTGCACAGTTCCTGGCGGTATGACTGGATATGAATTATTTGCTTGGATAGTTCATGGAGGTGGACAAGAATTATGGGATGAACTTTATGCTGAATTTAATTTGAAATCATTTCCAGCCGGCAATACAGGGGTTCAAATGGGAGGCTGGTTTCAAAAAGAAATTAATACTATAGAAGATTTAAAAGGTCTCAAAATGAGAATCCCTGGATTAGGAGCTGAAGTAATGAATAGGCTTGGAGTTACGGCAGTTAATATGCCTGCGGGGGAGATTATGCCTGCTTTACAGCAAGGAGTTATAGATGCAACAGAGTGGGTTGGACCCTGGGCCGACCTTGCTTTTGGGTTTTATAAAATTGCTAAATATTATTATGGGCCTGGAGTACATGAAGGTGGTTCAGGTACAGAACTAGTGATGCATAAAGAATCATGGGATGCTTTAAGTGATGATATAAAGCACATAGTAAAAATGGTTTGTCATAAAAATGCGTTTTATGGATATACTCAATTTTTTACTAGAAATGCAGAATCTTTAAAAGTTCTTGTAGAAGAGCATAACGTAGATATAAGAAATTTTCCTCAAAATGTAATTTCTACTATGCATAAAATTTCAATGGAAGTTGTGGAAGAAATAGCTGCAGAAGGTGATTTACATAATCGTATTTACACTAGTTGGAAGAGTTTTTTTGATCAATCAATTAACTACCAAAAATATTCTGACTATGGTTTTATGAAAGATCGTGAACTTGCTAATAGCTAAATATTTACAGATAGCTAAAAGAATTAAAAAATACCAGCTTCTGGTATAAGAGGTAGGATGACTTTAATGTAATATTGCATGGACTTAAAAACAGGACAATCTATAGCAGCAAAACTAAAATTTGAACCGGCAAAAAAATAGCTGTCAAATTTTTAATTAGTGACGTTACTATACTTAAATAATCTGATACAAAAGATGATCATAATCATCACTAATATATAATTCTAAAGTCATAATAATTTATTAAACTTATATATTTGTATTCAGTTGCTATCTTTATTATATAAATTTAAAAAGTTTTAGCGTATTCTTAAAATAAATATTTTGGATTTAGATGGAGAAGAAATTGGCTATAAAAAATAAACTAACCAGAAGATCTTTGATTAAAACTGCTACGCTTGCAGGTGCAGCTATAGCTTTATCTGCTTGCGATAATAATAAGGCAGAAAAAGGAACTCCAGAAAACCCTGACAATGCAACAGCAAGTATTAGTAAAAAATTTAAATGGAAAATGGTTACCACATGGCCCAAAAATTTTCCTGGATTAGGTACTGGCGCACAAAGAATAGCTGACTCTTTTACCTCTATGACAAACGGAGATTTAGAAATAAAACTATATGCAGGAGGAGAATTAGTTCCTCCTTTTGAATGTTTTGATGCAGTTCGTGAAGGTAAAGCAGAAATGGCACATTCTGCAGCCTATTACTGGGTAAACAAGCATAAATCCGCCCCTTTCTTTTGTACAGTTCCAGGAGGCCTCACAGTTCAAGAACACAATGCCTGGATATATCATGGTGGAGGCCAGGAGTTATGGGATGAACTTTATGGTCAGTTTGGAATACGCGCTTTCTTAGCAGGAGGTAGCGGTGTTCAAATGGGAGGATGGTTTCAAAAAGAAATAAATAGTCTAACTGATTTAGAAGGTATCAAAATGAGAATACCTGGACTAGGTGCGGAAGTGATAAATAGATTAGGTGGTACTGCCGTAAATATGCCAGGAGGAGAAATAATGCCTGCTCTCCAGGCCGGAGTAATTGATGCTACAGAATGGGTAGGTCCTTGGAATGATTTAGCATTTGGGTTTTACAAAGTAGCAAAATATTATTATGGACCAGGTTTTCATGAACCAAATTCTGCATTAGAGTGCTTAATTAATAAAAGTTCTTATGAAATCCTTCCAAAAAGTTTTCAAGAAATAGTTAGGCAAGCCTGTGCTGCGGAAAATGCAAACATGCCTGCAGAATTTTCAGCACATAATTCTGAGTCTCAGGAAAAGTTAATTAATCAACACCAAGTTGATATTAGACATTTTCCCAGAGAAGTTATAAAAAAGGCTTTTAAAATTTCTGAAGATATAGTTAAGGAAACGGCTGATGTAGATCCACTAGCTAGAAGAATATTTGAAAATTGGTGGAATTTTAGAAACAGACTTATCAAAAGAGCACCATACGCAGAGATGGGATATATGCAGTTGAGAAGTTAATATATTTTTTTATATTACCATTTTTCTGTATCTGGCCTGAGCTCTACATCAAAAGACCATGCAGATTTATGTTGGTGTGCAATATGGTATATTTCATCTGCAATATCTGAAGGTAAACAGAAGAAATTATCAGGCTTGTCTGGTTGAAGTCTTGGCCGAGTCCAAGGTGTGTCAATTGCAGCATCTATAATCAAATAAGCAACATGAATATTTTTAGGGCCAAGGTATCTAGCTAGAGATTGGGCTAAAATTCTTTGTGCAGCTTTAGTAGGAGCAAAATAAGGAGTTTTTGCTTTTCCTCTTTTCGCAGCAGTATTTCCTGTAACTATAATACAAACTCTCACAAGTTTTATCATATTTGGCACTAGTTGTTGCGCTGCGTGTAAAAACGAACTTGTATTTATTCTAAAATTAATTTCTAGCCATTCAGGTTCACCATCCATCACAGATTCAAAGTTTCCTTTAACTGCGTTGTGTATAAATATTGTAGGAGGATCTATATCTTTCTTAACTTTTTCACATGCTTCCGTTAAACTTTCAAGATCTGATACGTCGCACGGAAACGAGTATACATTATCCAGCTCCCCTTCTATTCTATTTAACCTTTCCTGTGTACGAGCTAACATAGCCACCCTATAACCTTCTTTTGCAAATTTTTTTACACAAGAAAGGCCGGTCCCTTCTCCAACACCAGTTATTAAACAAACATCGCCTTTTTTCAACATATACAATTATCCTAACAATAAAATTTCAACAAATGACATTTTAAAAAACATTGTATACTATAAGAATACGTATACATATGGATATAAAAAACATGATATATGATAAAGCAGCTGAACATTTATTTCATGCAAAAAATTTAAATAAACCTGCAGATAATTTTTCAGACGAATTAATGCCTAAATCAATAAGTGACGCATATAATATTCAAAACAAACTTCTATCATTGATTTCATTAGAATCTGTTGGATGGAAGATAGGATGCACTACTAATATGGCACAAAAATTTTCAGGTATTGATGAACCTTTCTATGGAAAATTACTTAAAAAAACTACTTACGACAGTCCAAAGATTTTGAATATACAAGATTTTAATTTACCTATTATAGAGCCTGAACTATGTTTTAGAATTGGTAAGAATTTCTCTGATTCAGAAAGCCCTTTTGATAAAAATATTACTATTGATAAAATTGATAGCATTTGCCCTGCTATAGAAATAGTAGATGCAAGATATAATAAAGGATGGAAAATAAAAGCTTTAGAATCTATTGCGGATAACGGTGTTCATGCTTCTATAATTTTAGGTGATACTACATATGACTGGAAGACTTATGATCGCATAGAAGGGTTAATGACTTTAAATTTAAATGGGAAAAAAGTTGCGGTAGGTAAGGGAAAAAATGTTTTATCAGATCCTATAAATGCAATAACCTGGCTCGCTAATACATTATATAAACAAGGGTTAAAATTAAGTAAAGGGGATATTGTTACTACAGGTAATGTTTGTGATAAGGTAGTATATGCAAAAAAAAATGACTTAATAGAAGTAATATTTGAGAATTTAGGAGAAGTAAAAGTTAGTTTTTAAAATTATTTGACACCCGACAAAATGGTAAAAGAATTATTGGTATTATAACAGCCCACATACTTAGATACGTAATACTGTTTAGAGCCATTATAAAACTCTCTCTCTCCCCAAAACCATCAAAGGCTATCTTTGATAAATTATAAGACCCAAGATTTGTAATAGATCTTTCGAGACCAAGAACACTCGATTCTGAGTTTATTAAAGATTGTCTAGAAGATAAAAGGCTATTCGCTATATGTCCATAAAAACCTATTTGTAAACGTTCTAAGAAAGTGTTAGCCATGGATATTGAAATAGCACCTCCTAATCTTAATACTAAATTAAACATCGCTGCTGCATTCTGAACTCCTTCGCGAGGAACCCATAGCATTGCTAAGTACTGATTTCCTATCCAAAAAAGTTGTGCTCCTATACCTCTAAATACTTGTGGCCAGAATAGTTCATCAAAACCATACTCAAAAGTTATATTAGTTTGTAAATAAGTCCCTAAACCAATAAGTACACAGCCTATAAAAATTAAAATTCTTGCACCGATTCTATTTATTAGAAAACCAACGACTGGCCCAGTCGCCATCCAAGATAAGCCCATTACAGATACTATGGCTCCTATTTCAAAAGGACCTAGTTGTTGCACTTCTCCTAAAAATAAAGGCAAAAGAAAAATAGGTACATATAATGTAATGCCAAAGATAATAATATTTGTACATCCTATTGCAAAATTTCTATCGCTGAACACTCTTAAATTGATTACAGGATAATCTGCTGTCATTTCTCTAATAAAAAAGAAAGAAAAACTTGCTATAGTTAGTATAAAGGAAGAAGTTATCCAAGGAGAATTAAACCAATCCATGCGTGAACCCTCTTCTAAAGTGATTAATAACAATAACAATCCACAGGCAAGAAAAGAAATTCCCAAAAAATCAATCCTTTTTAATAAATTCATGTCACGTTCATTTAAATCCACAAAATAATATGCCAAAACTAATAGTATTATTCCTACTGGAAGATTATATAGAAACATCCAGTGCCAGCTTAAAGTCTCAGTCAACCAACCTCCAAGTAACGGTCCAAGGGCTATAGAGGAAACCCCTAATGTTGCCATTACCGATAAAGCAATAGGAATTTGACGTGCGTTAAATAATAAATATAAACTGGACATCATTAATGGCATTAATCCACCCCCAGTAAGACCTTGTAAAGCACGAAACACCACCATAGCGTAGAAATTATTCGTACTGGCACAACCTAAGCTTGCAAGTAAGAAACCTGATAAACAAAATAGATATAACTTCCTGGGTGAAACTAATCTAGCAAGCCATCCTGAAAAAGGAATAATTACTACTTCAGCTATTAAGGATGCAGACATAACATAAGAAATTTGATCTACGCTAGCACCTAAGGCACCTTGAAGATGTCTAAAAGATGAAGCAACAATCTGAACGCTTATTACGTTTAGAATAAAACCAAACAAAATAATCATAAAAATGAAAGAATTCTTATTTAACATATCACCAAATATCTATGTATCTAAAAATTATAAAACGACTAGCATAGTGTTTACCTTAGTTATTATATATATTTGATATACAGATTATTTCACAATCGCTATTACTGCATTCGGGATAAGCGCAATTTGCACATATAGAATATAGAAAGATATAACAATGAGTAAAATAGAGCTGTGGGGAAGCCATTCACCTAGAACAATGCGCGTTCATTGGATGCTTTCTGAATTCAATATTGAGTATAAGGCTCATATTATGCCGCCAAGAACTTCAAAAACTCTTGCAAAGGATTTTCTATCATTGAACCCAAAAGGAAAAATTCCAGTTTTTCAACATAATGATCTTATCCTTACGGAAAGTGCAGCAATCATCAATTATATTTCTCAAGAGTTTACCAAACCTAATGACTTCTACGTTCCTAAAGACAACATATCTAAGTCTAAAATAAATGAATGGCTAAGTTTTGCATGTATGGAACTTGATGCAACTAGTATATATATAATTAGAAGACATAAATATTTAAGTAATATTTATGGAGACGCACCTGACGCAGTTGAATCGGCCATAAAATATTTTATTAAAATGACTAATTCAATTACTAATAATTTTGGTAATCATCCTTGGATTATGCCTGAAGGTTTTTCTATAGCTGATATAATTGTATCTACTTGCTTTTTAGCTGCTATAAAATATGAAATAGATCTACCTTCAGAAGAAATGTATTTATATATAGAAAGAATTAAACAACGTCCTGCTTATACAAAAGCAGAAAATGTTAACATGAAAAAAATAGAAAAATAAGGAAATAATGAAATGAGTGGCCCATTAAAAGGAGTAAAAATAATTGATATGACTACTATGATGTCTGGGCCTTTATCTACAATGCTCTTAGGTGATCAAGGCGCTGATGTTATTAAAGTAGAATCCCCAGAAGGAGAAGTAATGAGAAAAATGGGGTTAGAATATTTGGGTATGACATCTTCATTTCTTTGTAGCAATAAAAACAAAAGATCATTATCTGTAAATGTTAAAACAGAAAAAGGTCTAAATATTTTAAAAGAATTGATCTCTCAAAGTGATGTATTTGTTCAAAACTTTAGACCAGGAACTGCAGAGAGAATTGGGTTAGGAGAAAAAGAATTAAGAAAAATAAACAATAAGATTATTTATGTTTCTATAAGTGGCTTTGGAAATAAAGGTCCCTATTCTAATCAAAGAGTATATGATCCTGTCATTCAGGCTTTAAGTGGTTTAGCTGATATTCAAACCGATAGAAATAAGAATATACCAAGAATGGTAAGAACAGTTATCCCTGATAAAACTACAGCATTAGCTGCAGCACAAGCAATTTGCGCAGCATTATATTACCGTGAAAAAACTACAAAAGGGCAACACATTCAATTAGCGATGTTGGATGTCATGATTTATTATTTATGGCCTGAAGGAAGCTCTTCATTATCATTTGTTGATAAAGAGTTAGATCCTTCAAAAAACCAAATAGGATTAGACTTAGTTTATAAGACGAAAGATAGATATATAACAGCAGGAGCAGTTTCTGATAAAGAGTGGATTGGAATGTGTAAAGCTCTGAGTAGAGAAGATCTTATTACTGACGTTAGATTTAATAATGCCTCCGTAAGAATGAAAAATTCTAATGAACGAAGGAAAATTACTGCTTTGGAAATTGAAAAATATTATTCTAAAGATATTTTAAAAAGGCTGGCAAAGGAAGATGTGCCTGCTGCACCTATATTAGGACGTAAAGAACTATTAAATAATGATCAAGTAACCATTAATAAAATTTTTAAAATATATGATAATCCTAATTATGGAAAAATTAGAAGTCCTAGAGTGGCTGCAGTATTTTCTGAAAGCCCATGTGATTCTAATACTCTTGCCCCCTTATTAGGTGCTGATAATGAAGCTATTTTAAGAGAGTTATCTTACTCAAATAAACAAATAAGTTTGTTTATTAAAGAAGGAATAATTGGAGGTAAGTAGCATCTAATTACCATAAATAACTGTAGGTAACCATGTAGCTAATTGCGGATAAATCGATAAAACAAGCAACATAAACAATTGAATCATAACAAAAGGTATTGCGCCTTTATAAATCTGCACTGTCTTAATTGTTTTTGGTGCAACACCCCTTAGATAAAATAATGAAAAACCAAAAGGAGGTGTAAGAAAAGAGGTTTGTAGATTGACTGCAATCATGATTGCAAACCATAAAGGATTAACATCCATCATCAAAATAGCTGGTCCAATAACTGGAACAACTACATAAATTATTTCTATAAAATCAAGAAAGAATCCTAGAAGAAACATTAGCAACATTGTGACCAAAATAGCTGTGGTAACTCCGCCTGGTAAACCATGAAGAAATTCGGCCACAATTTCATCACCACCAAAACCTCTAAAAACCAAAGAAAAAAGAGCAGCCCCAATTAAAATTGTAAATACCATTGATGTAGTTTTAGACGTAGATAGCATCACATCTTTTATAATTTTAAAGTTAAGCTGACCTCTCATATATGCAAGAAAAATAGCCCCAATAGCTCCTACCCCTGCAGACTCAGTTGGAGTAGCCAAACCTCCCAGTATAGATCCTAAAACTGCTATTATTAGTAATAATGGCGGCAACAAAACTTTTAATACCCTTATCCGTAAAGCTGCTCCACTAAAACTTTTTCTTTCATCCTCAGGAATTGGAGGAGTACTATTTGGATAAATAGTTCCATATATTAATTGCCAGGCTATATAAAAAATTACTAGCAATAAACCTGGTATAAGAGCTCCACAAAATAAATCGGTAACGCTTACTGCATCAGGAGAAAAATTTCCTTGTGCTAATTGCGCTTGTTGATATGCGGCTGAAATTTGATCTCCTAGTAAAATGAGAACTATAGATGGGGGTATAATTTGTCCTAAGGTTCCTGCTGCGCATATTGATCCACACGCTATCTCCGGTGAATAACCTCTTTTTAACATAGTTGGAAGAGATAAAAGTCCCATTGTAACCACCGTTGCACCTACAATGCCAGTAGAAGCAGCTAGCAAGGCGCCTACTATAGATACAGAACTACCTACGCCTGCTCTACCCCTTCCCAGAACTAAACCCATAGTATCAAGAAGTTCCTCAGCTAATTTTGATCTTTCTAACATTACTCCCATAAAAATAAATAATGGTACTGCTATAAGCAAATCATTAGTCATAATTCCATAAATACGATTAGGAAGGGCGGCTACAAAAGCCATATCAAAACTTCCCAAAATAGATCCAGCTACTGCAAATATTAAAGCTACGCCAGAAAGTGTAAAAGCTACAGGAAATCCAGATAACAAGGCCAGCATGAGTACTATTAGCATTACTAATAAAATTGTCTCTGCCCCTATCACTATTTTTCCTTCAAAGTAAAAATAGTATTTATACTATTTAGAATTATAACAAATGATTGCAAAGTCATCATAATGGCGTAAGCCCAAATGCAAGTCTTAAGTAAATACACTGCATGCAAACCACGTTCTTCTAAAGACCCTTCTAACTGGCTCCACGAATTAATAACATAATCTATAGAGAAATATAATAATACCATACAAACCGGAATAGTGAACAAAATAGAACCTAATAAATCTACTAGTGCTTTATTTTTTTTATTCATTTCTAAGTAAAAAACATCTACTCGAACGTGTCCGTCTTGACCTAACGTATATGCTGCGCAAAGTAAAAAAACAGAAGCATACATAAAACGTACGGATTCTTGCAACCAAATAATACCAATATCAAATCCATATCTCAAAATAACAATC
>CAYMQD010000020.1:0-2622 GCA_964392475.1 uncultured Alphaproteobacteria bacterium | reverse complement strand
TATAGCTACAGTAAGAGAAACAGGAGCAGATGACGATACAGAAGAAACACTATCTGAAAATATAAAAATGGCTGGTGCCGATTTACCCTTGCAGTCTATTACTGATGCTTTTGCTAAAGACAGCAAGGCTGCCTATGATCGTTATCGTATGCATGGTTTGCGGCCATCTATAAATATATCAAAGGATAGACCACAAAGCTTGCCTCTACCCATGGGGGGGCATAATAAAAATAGATCAGTAGGGCATAAAAATTCTGGTATAGCTTTTGGACATTCCAATTGGGATGCAATATTTAAAGAAAAACGCATAGAATATTTAGAAGACTCTTGGTTTCTCGACCTTGTAACAGATGAAGAAACAGATGACCTAAAAACTAATACAAAAAAAATTATTGGTGGATTAGTATACGATGCATGCAGAGGGGTTTTAGTTGCTATACGGGCACCATCAGTAATCATTGCTGCAGGAGGTTTATCCACTTTATATTTTCCAAAAACAGACACTATGAGAGGAAATACAGGGGATAGTTACGCTTTAGCAGCAAGAGCGGGGGCGGATTTAGTAGATATGGAACAAGTTCAATTTTTACCATTTTGCCTTACTTCTCCACCTTCTTATGAAGGGCTTTTGGCAGGGGAACCGGTGACGGCGAGCTTTTTAGGAGTATTAAGAGATAAAAATGGTAAGGTTATTTTAAATGGAGTTTATTTACGTACTAGAGCAGCATGTTCTGCTGCAATTATGAGAGCAGTTGCTGATGGAAGAGGAAGTCCCAATGGGGGTGCATATTTGGATATGACAGCCAATAAAAAAGCACCGAGATCTGGACCCTATTTTATGAAATTCTTAGAGACATGTCTACCATCTGCTTATAGAAATGCAAAGCAATCAATGGGAAAATTAGCAGGTAAAGCGGAAGAACCATGGGAAGTTAGACCTAGTGCTCATTATAGTATGGGAGGAATTAGATCGAATGAAGAGGGTGCTTCTACTGGGGGAGAAAATAACGGTAGCACATTACATGGAATCAATGGTTTGTTTTCTGCGGGCCAAGCCATGGGCGGCCTATTTGGTGCCAATCGTCTTGGGTCTACGTCTCTTACTGAGCTAGCAGTTTTTGGTTCACGTGCAGGAGTTGCAGCATCTAAACATGCACTTTTAAGAAAACATAAAATCAGAGATAAAAAATTTCTATTATTAATCAACAAAGTAAAGGAACGTCTTGGTCAAGAGGGCAATTTAAGTGCAACAAGCCTCAAGCTTATACTTCAAAAAGAAAGCTGGGAACATATAGGTCCTGTTAGGACCAAAGAAGGTCTTGATAAGATGGATAAGCTAATAAAAGCCTTAAAATCTAAATTAGATAATATAGCTATACCATCATATTCTACTTGGAATCAGTCTTTTCTAGATTATATAGAACTATGTAATATGCTAGATGCTGCTTCAGCAGTTACAGTTGCAGCTAGAGAGAGAAATGGGAGTGTAGGAGGACACGTTCGTTTAGACAAAAAAAATATTTCTTTTTTGTCAAAGCCATATTCTACCATTGTTTCCAGAAATAGTGATGGATATTGGAAGGCTAGCAGAGTTGTGAGGCAACGCACTCCTCTCAAAAGTTTGATATATTATAAATTATTAGAATATAAAAGAATATTGGAGGCAAAAGCTTTGCTTTTAATGCCTAAAGGGGTGCAAGATCGTACGCTTGAAAAAAAATATAAAGCAATTATGGGTGTTAGCGGAAAGGCTCCAGAAGTTATGCCTGGAGGAGTTGAAGGAGCATTAGGGGAATCTACGCAGTTATAAATAATATTTTACTGTATAATAATTGGAAAAATTTCTCTAAACCTAAATATATATATTAAATGTGAATAAGAAAAAAAATGAATGTAATTATTGTAACTTTCCGTAATGGAAAAAGAGTTGAGGTTGATTTTAAGTATACTATGAGGTCGGAAGGCGAAAAACCAATGGCCTTGGATGTATTAATGCAAGCACAAGATACTAAGATACCTGACTTAGCTTTTCGTTATGGGTGCAGAGCTCGTAATTGCGGGGTTTGTACGATAGACATAAATGACAAACCAAGGGTAGCATGTAGGGCTCGTGTTCGTAATGGAGATAGGCTTAGCCCAGTAGCAACCCTTCCAGTACTTAGCGACTTAGTTGTCAGAAGAGATGGTATTTCTAGGCAACTCAGAGGAATGGATAATAGTAGTAAAAGGAATGAGTTAAATGTTGAGGCACCTGATGAATACCATGATCTTACCGCATGTATCGAGTGCTACGCTTGTTTGCATAATTGTCCTATGCATGCACGAAACGTCTCTAATGGTATGGAGTCTAATAATGAAGAAGGTGCAAACCCTTATAGTCAAGCATATAAATATGGAAATCCTTTTTCATTACTTAAACTCGAACGATTACGTTTAGATCCATTATCGACAGAAGCTGGCAAAGAGGAGGCTTTAGATAACGCTATAAATTTAGGCCTTGATACATGCATTGAATGTCCAGGATGTAAATGCGGAGTAGGTATTAATCTTAAGGGTTTAGTAATAAAACCTCTTTTAGAAGCTGCTAATAATAAAAACAAATAATTTATCAAATAATGTTTC
>CAYMQD010000019.1:0-7400 GCA_964392475.1 uncultured Alphaproteobacteria bacterium | reverse complement strand
GTTCAGCTTTGGTAAATGACTATACTAAAACAGCAAAAAACAACCCAAGAAAGAGAATTGGAACACCTGAGGATATAGCTGGTGTTACCTTATTTTTATCATCAAGGGCAGGAGCTTATATTGTTGGTCAGGTAATTGTATGTGACGGTGGTATAGTAAACTACAGTCATAAGTTGTAATTTATTTTAGCATTTACTAAATAAACTTTACATTATTAGCTCAATTAAGAATGGTCCTTTATTTTTAATAGCGTATGAAAGATATTTAACAAAATCTTGTATGTTTGAAGCTTGTTTACTATCTACGCCCAAACCTTTAGATATATCAGTCCAATTAATATGTGGATTATCTAAAGAAAGCATATTTATAGCTTTAGGTCCGTAGTTTTTTATTCCTAAATTATGTAATTCTCCTTTAAG
Source organism: uncultured Alphaproteobacteria bacterium (assembly GCA_964392475.1). Lineage (GTDB taxonomy): Bacteria > Pseudomonadota > Alphaproteobacteria > TMED109 > TMED109 > CAYMQD01. Next base: position 6,981 of record CAYMQD010000019.1, on the reverse strand, counting down.
AATGTTGTAGCTTCTATTTGCAAATACAATGATAGTAATATCTAGTTTTTCTCTAGCCATAGTCCATAATGATTGTATTGTGTACATCCCACTTCCATCCCCTTCAAGGAGTATTACTTTTCTATCTGGACAAGCTATGGATGCACCTATTGCTACAGGCATCCCATAACCTATTGAGCCGCCTTTGTTATTAATCCAATCGTGGGGTGGGCTGCCTGAAGTTTCAAAAAAAAAATCTCTTCCTGTAGATACAGATTCGTCCACTACTATTGCATTTTCTGGAATTAAAGCACCTAAGACTTTAGCAATATTTTCTTGAGAAATCTTTCCATTTGGAATTTCAGGTTTATTTAATGAAACGATATTACTTGCGGGACTATTTTCTACTTCTAGTTCAGATGATAAACACTTTAAAGCATGTGTTATATCTTCATTAAAATTCACTAATTTAAGTATATTTGTTCCTTTTTTATATAGTAAACTTGGTTTATTAGGATAGCTAAAAAAAGCAACAGGAGCTTTTGAACCAACCAAAATTAATTGATCATATTTTTTTAGGACTTTTAGCGCTTTATCTACTACATAGGGAATTCTATGCACACTTACTCTTCCTGCCCCTCTAGATAATTTAGAGTTTGAACCTTCAGCTATTAAATCACATTTAGTTTTGGAGGCTATTTTCCCGGCAGTTAAAAGATTATCTTCGGTTAGTGCTTTTCCACCAAGAAGTAAAGCAGTATTCTTTTTACTTAATAAGTTGATTGCTACTTTTTTTATTTGTTTTTCATCAATTTTTTTTAGCGTAGGAAATTTTTTTATCTTTATTGTCTCCGAGCCTTTTTCCCAGGCAGTATTTGCGGGTAATATTAGAGTTGCAATTTGTCCACCATTATCTATAGATGATCTTATTGCTTCAGCTCCATCAAAAGAAACATTTTTAGCACTTTTGGATGTTTTAACCCAGTGCGACATAGGACTGGCTAATGCTTCTATGTCAGAGTTCAAAGGTGCATCATAGGCAATATGTTTTAAGGCGTGCTGTCCAACTACATTTACTATACCTGAATTAGCTTTTTTGGCGTTATGAAGGTTTGCTAATCCATTTGCTAATCCTGGACCAAGATGAAGAAGAGTAGATGCAGGTTTTTCTAACATACGATAATATCCATCTGCTGCACCTGTTGCAACTCCTTCAAATAAGCCTAATATGCATCGAATTCCATTGGTTTTATCTAATGCTGCTAAAAAGTGAATCTCTGATGTTCCTGGATTAGCAAAACAAACATTTACATTGTTTGCTACTAAAGTATTAACTAAACTTTCAGCTCCATTAATCATATAATTTTCCTAAAATATTAACGTAAAATAATAACAATAAACTTTTAATATTATTATGATTAAATTAAATCTTAGTAAGCAAATACATTTTTAAATATATAAGTTAGTAAAATAAAATTTTATTGAGAAAGAAAGTAACTAAGTAAGCTATATATTCCATTTAATTTACCTGCTTTCTTTTATCTTGCCAGAATGGTTTTCTTAATTCTGTTTTCAAGATTTTACCTGCCCCTGATAGAGGCATAGGTGCGTCTCTAAATGAAACGGATTTTGGACATTTGAATCCAGCAATTAAACTTTTACTATGAGAAATTATATCTTCTTCATTTATATTACTATCAGGATCCTTTCTAACTATTGCATGTACAGTTTCGCCCCATTGTTTGTTTGGTATGCCTATTACTGCACATTCTATTACACCCTTCAATTGATATACTGCATTTTCAACCTCAGCAGAGTATATGTTTTCTCCTCCAGAAATTATCATATCTTTTACTCGATCTACTATATAAACATATCCATCTTCATTCATATATCCTCCATCACCTGTATGCATCCAACCATTTAATAAGGCCTTTTCTGTTAATTCTTTTTGACGCCAATAACCTAGCATTACATTTGGTCCTCTTGCGGCAACTTCCCCTACTTTTCCTCTAGGAAGCTCATTATCATTTTCATCAATAATTTTAATTTCTACTCCTGGAACAGATATCCCTGTAGATTTATATAAATTTGCTTTAGGTCCTTCAAACACATGACAATCAGGGCCTGCACAAGTTAATAATGGTGAACATTCAGTCATACCATAGGCATGGCAAAAGTGACATTCTGGTATTACTTCCATAGCTTTTATTATAACGGATTCAGGCATTGGTGATGCCCCATAAGTAATCTGTCTTAAACTAGATAGATCATATTTATTTATATCTGGATGATGCACTAGCATATTAATCATAGTTGGAACTAAAAGAGTATCTGTAATAGAATACTCCTGAATACCTGTTAATACTCCTTCCGGAGAAAACCCAGGAATAAAGTGGTGTTGACCTGCAATATGGGTAATAGCGATGGCGCCTGTAACATCTGCTATATGAAACATAGGAGCTGCATGGAGCCAGTGGGGGTCTTTTTGTATGTTTAGAGCGGTTATGGTATTGAATGAGTTTGCCACTAAATTAGTGTGTGTAAGCATAACACCTTTTGATCTTCCTGTAGTTCCTCCAGTGTAAAATAATCCAGCGATATCATCATATGACCTTATCGCGTCTTCAATAGGTTTGTTATTATCTATAAGGCTTTCAAAGTTATGCATCGATGAAGGGCATTTCCCATCAGAGAAGTAGACACATTCTTTTATAGAAGGGATTTTTCCAGCGTTTTTTAAGTCTTCTACTACTTCAGAAAAGTTTTCATCTACAAATATAATAGAACTTTCACTGTCATTTATCCAAAACGCTATTTCAGGAGGAGCTAATCTAGTATTTATAGGAACAAATATACCTCCAGCCCATACTGCGGCATACATGGATTCAAAATAGCGATCACTGTTTAAAGATAGAATGGCCGATCTGTCGTTATCTTTAAATTCTAAGGATTGCATAGCTCCAGCAAGTTTAGAAATTCTATTTAATGATTCTGACCATGTTCTTTTTCTATCATGATCCTGAGTTGCAAGTCTGTTACCATTAATTTGTACTGCTCTTTTTAATCCTTGGGTTAAGTACATATGCTATATCTCCTATATAAAGCAGCAAAACTATTTTCAAAGTATGTAATCCTAAACCATATAATTTTAAAATTAAATGCTAGATTGAAATTTTAAATATATAGTATTTATATATGTTGAAATGTTTATATAATTTTCTTCCAATCTAAATGAAAGAATGAGAAAGATGGATTTTAAAAATGTTAAAGCTCTAACATTTGATACTGGAGGTACAGTATTAGATTGGCATTCTGGGTTTTCAGCAGCGTTTAAGAGGGCTGGCGATAAATATAATATTAATCAAGATTGGCGAAAGCTTACAAATGAGCTGAGAAGAAAATCACTTCAAAAGGTTCTAAATCTAGGTGAAAAATCACCTCCAAATTATAATTTTGATGATGCGCATAGAATGGCATTAGAAGAAATAATTACAGAATATAAATAAGAAAAGATTAATGAAGAAGATATTAAGAATAAATGTTATAATGCTCCTCATAATTTTAAGGCATGGGAAGACTTTCCATCTGTATTACCTGAACTAAGAAAAAAATTTATTTGCGTTTCTTTTACCCTTCTTAGTTTTAAATTGATTATCGATACAGCTAAAAATAACAATCTTTCATGGGATGCTGTTATGTCCTGTGAAGGTATAGGAAAATATAAATTACTTTCAGAAGCATATACAACAACTGCAAAATGGTTGCAGCTTGAACCAAGTCAATGTGCGATGGTTGCCTGTCATAATTTTGATTTGGATGCCGCAAAAAAAGTAGGTTACAAAACTATATTCGTTAAGAGGCCGGAAGAATGGGGAGCCGAAGGTCCTCCTGACCCCATTCCAAATCCCAATCATGATTTAGTAGTTAATTATTTTTCAGAAATTATAAATGCTTATAATGTAGTAACACTATAAAAATATTATTACTTCTAATAAATATCCTTATAATTATTTGTAAGATTAGCTTTTATATAAGGAAGGTGTTCTCTGCCCCAAAATAACTCATTATCAATAAAGTAGCTCGGTACTCCGAACACTCCTTTGTTGTTTGCATCAATCATAGCAACTTCTAATTCCTTTTTGCCTTCATTTTTAGACCAATTTTCGAAGTTCATAGTTGAAATATTGTTTTTATCAAAAATACTTTTTATTTCAGTTATGTTTTCTAAATCTAATTCTCTTTTCCAAAATTTATAATAAACGTGATCTATGAAGTTGTTTAATAAATTTGTATGTTTATTTTTTACCCATAAGCAAGCTATGGAAATTAGTTTAGTATTCCAAATTTTTTTTGGCCCAAGCACAGTAATGTTTCTTAAATTTGCATAACGTCTACAATCCATATAAGAATATTTTACTCTTCTCCATTGGTGCTCGTTTCTTTCACTTTCAATTACTTTTTTTGTATCATCTACTTTGGCGCTTCCTAAAAAGTCAGGAATCTCTAAAACATAAGGTATCCAATTAATTGTAAGCTTTAAATCTTTTGCAAATGCTCTTGTGGGTTCTATGGACAAATACGCATAAGGGCTCTTAAAATCAATGTAAGCATTCAAAATTTTTTGGTTGATATTATTGCTCATATAATCAATCTCTTTATTTTAAATGAGGAACTAGTGAAATAGGGCCTTGGGTATTGAAAGAATCAGAGGGAAACTTTTTTAGAGAGGCTATAAGTTCTCCTTTCCTATTTAGAAGACTATCTGCGTATTCTATCAATAATTTATTAGGATGGGCATGTGGCATTAAGCTTCTAAATTTTGAAACCAATTCTATATCTGGAATATCTGTTTGAGTTCTTCTTAGTATTAGTGCGCAAGCACTAGACCTACTTATTCCTGCTAAGCAGTGAATTACTGTTGGTTGACTTAAATCCATTGTTTCAAAAAATTTTAGCAGAATCTCTACGTTTTTTTTAGTTGGTATAACTTTTCCTAGTTGTTTATCCACTATATCATCTATAGATATTCTTAAGTGTTTATTAATTTTTGAACTGATTTTTTCATCCGGTTGATATGATTCCTGCACTACTGAAATAAGAGAATCTGGCTTAATAGAGTTTATTGCATATTCTAAGTTATGAACCCCACAAACAAAAATTGGTCCTGTCATGATTTTTTACTTTCAACAGTTTAATCACTAATGTATATAGTATCTAATTATATTTATTTTTAAAAAATTATTTTTGATGCTAATATCTAATTTAATAACATTCAATGAATTATATTTATTTAACAAAAATATATTAAAGTAATAGCTTGTATTTTTTTCTTGTCAAAATGGAATAATAAAAAATTTTAAAATTGAGGAGTATACATAATGGGTGATTATTTATTTGAGTATTTACCTATTATAATTTTTATTGCTATAGGTGGTGGTATTGCTCTTGTCATGACATTATCTTCAAGGATGATAGCCCCCAAGAATCCGGATAATGAAAAATTATCAGCTTATGAATGTGGTTTTGAGCCTTTTGATGATGCTAGAGGCCGTTTTGATGTTAGGTTTTATTTAGTAGCAATTTTATTTATAATATTTGATCTAGAAGTTGCTTTCCTTTTTCCTTGGGCTGTCACGCTTGGTGAACTAGGAGTGTTTGGTTTTTGGTCAATGTTTATATTTTTATTTTTTCTAACTATAGGATTTATTTATGAATGGCGGAAAGGAGCTTTAGATTGGGAATAGTAAAAAATACCACATCAAAATCTAATACTCTTACTCGTGATTTAGGTGGTCAAGGTTTTATACTTTCTAGTGTGGATAAGTTAATTACCTGGGCTAGAACAGGTTCATTATGGCCCATGTCTTTTGGTTTAGCTTGTTGTGCAGTAGAAATGATGCATACAGGTGCATCAAGATATGATTTGGATAGAATTGGTATGGTTTTTAGGCCTAGCCCTAGACAATCAGATGTAATGATTGTTGCGGGAACCCTTACTAACAAGATGGCTCCTGCTCTAAGAAAAGTATATGATCAGATGCCAGAGCCCAGGTGGGTAATTTCAATGGGAAGTTGTGCAAATGGAGGTGGCTATTATCATTACTCCTATTCGGTTGTAAGGGGATGTGATCGAATTGTGCCTGTAGATATATACGTACCAGGATGTCCTCCTACAGCAGAGGCTTTACTTTACGGGATATTACAACTGCAAAGAAAAATAAAGAGAGTGGGCTCTTTTAATACTTGATATATATATTCTGAGATTCTTTTATGACCGATGAAAAACAAAAGTTAGCTTTTGAGCTTAATAAGTCCTTAGAGAGTATTTTAAAAGGCACAATGCAATCAGTTTTAATTGGAAAGGATTGTCCTAAACTAGAAATAGATCCTTCTAATTTAAAAGCAGTAATGGCTAAACTTAAAGATGAACCAAAATTTCGTTTTACACAATTGACTGATATTTGTGGGGTAGACTATCCAGAACGAACTCCGAGGTTTGAGGTAGTTTATCATTTATTATCTGTAAATATGAACTATAGATTAAGAGTTTTAATAAGAATTGATGAAGGTATTCCTATCCCAACAATTAGTGACCTATATAGTTGTGCTATTTGGTATGAAAGAGAAGTTTGGGATATGTTTGGAATAAAATTTGACGGCCATCCAGACCTTCGAAGATTACTTACTGACTATGGTTTTGTAGGTCATCCTTTGAGAAAAGACTTTCCTCTTACTGGGAGAGTTGAAATGCACTATAGCGGTGAAGATAAGAGAGTTATTTATAAGCCTATTGATTTGACACAAGATTTCCGTGATTTTGATTTTGAAAGTCCTTGGGATTTGCCAGATTATGAGCAGTTAGAGATAGATAAAGATGAACTGAAAAAAAATGAGTGAAATACAAATTAAAAATATGATGATGAATTTTGGTCCTCAACATCCGGCAGCTCACGGAGTATTGCGTCTTGTTTTGGAAATGGATGGGGAAATAGTAGAACG
>CAYMQD010000018.1:0-6521 GCA_964392475.1 uncultured Alphaproteobacteria bacterium | reverse complement strand
CTATAGGCCTATTCAATGAAGGGCTAAAACTACCACTAGTCACATAGCCAACCTGCATATTATCTTGAAAAATTTTAGACCCACTTCTTGGAATAATTTTACTATCTGGAAGAAAACCTGTCCTGAAGTTAGAAGGCCCGTGTTCAATTTCTTTTAAAATTCTATTAAATCCACAAAATCCTTTATTTTTTCTAGATTCTTTTCCAATTGTCCATGCTATACGGGCCTCGACGGGTGAGATGTCCTGACTAAGATCTACACCCATTAAACATAATCCTGCCTCTAGTCTTAGACTATCTCTAGCGCCCAAACCTATCGGCCTAACATTAGGATCCGACAGTATAGTATTTGCTAAATTTATAACGTCCTTTTTATAAACTAATATTTCAAACCCATCTTCACCAGTATAACCACTTCTACTAATTATAACATTACAGCCATTTATATCTGTTTCTAGTATATTAAGAAAATTAGTATCTTTTATACCAGCTACATATTTTTCCATTACTAAGCTTGATTTAGGACCTTGAAGAGCAAGTAAGGCTCTGTCGTCTCGAATAACTACATTTTCTTTACCTAATAGTGAAGTGATTAAATCATAATCCTTTTCTTTAAGTGCTGCGTTAACTATAAGTATTAGCTTATTCTTCAGTCTTCCTACTAATAGGTCATCTTGTATGCCACCTTGCTCATTAGTCATAACACAATATGACATCTTTCCATCATTTAGATCGGATAAGTCTGCAGGTATAATAAATTCTAATTCTTTTGCTCTATCAAACTTAATCTCAATTTGACCCATATGAGAAACATCAAATAATCCGGACATATTTCTTACATGCATATGCTCAGCTATGATTCCTTTTCCAAAATGTATTGGCATTTCCCAGCCTGCAAAGGTAGTCATCTTAGCGCCTAATTGAAGCATAAGCTTATGCAAAGGAGTTCTATTTAGTATTTTCAAAATATAACTTACTATTACCCTGAAAAATCTTTGATCTCCTCTGTCTATTTACCTGAGAGATTCACACTAGAACCCATGCCCTAAGTGCTTACTCCTTCGGTGGGTAGCAAGAAACTACCGCTTTCCAGAGCTGTCCCGGTCCTACGGTCCTTTTGCCTGAGAGTTTCCGAGATCAGTTGCTCCTTCGGCGTCACTTAAATTAATCTTAATATAAGCAATCTCTCCCGTAGGCGAGCGATATATTATAATGCAACGCAAAAAAATATGAGTCAATTAATTCATACATTTATTTACAACAATTATCTTTTTTTATTAATCGCCAACTCTAGAACGATTCAAGGATAGTTCTTCAGGTGTAAGCTGAAAGCCTAAATAAACTTTTAGATCATAAAAGTTTTCTATAAGCTTAGAAGGTATATCTATATCAATAGTCTCCTTACTTACAATCATAGGCATTTTAGCTGAAGGAGAAAAATTTCCTTCTACTCTTACTTTAGTTTTAGTTAATATATTGTTATCTTTACCTCTTAAAGCTATGAAATATTCAAAGATAAAAGGTTCATTAATATAATCTTCATATGCAGGTTCTGCTTCTACAATTACTGAAATTGTTATCCTTGATCTAATATAATTACTAGTATCTTCATCATATTCCCCAAAACAATCCCATACAACATTTCTAAATCTTGCTATAAATAATACATCATCTTTACTAGATACTCTTTCAAGATTCAGCCTTATTAGTGGATGGGTCTCCTCTAATACAAGCAGTTCAGGACATTGAATAACTGCCGAAGATGTGTCCATAGAAGATAATACATTTCCTATTTTAGACCCAGTAATCTTTGAACAGCCAGAAATAAGAAAAAAGAACAAAGTAATAGTAAAAAAATATTTTTGACCTAGAAAAGATTTATAAGTTTTTTTCATTTTTAAACTTCTTTATACCTTTATATTGAGCTTAACCCATAAAACAAATGCATACTATTGGCAAATACATAGAAAACATAATAAAATATTTCTAAAATTAGAAAAGGTTAAGTATGGCAGTATACACTTTAGTATCCAGCAAAGATCTCAAAAATTTACTTAAAGAATATAACATAGGCCAACTTACAAAATTTATTGGTATAACTGAAGGTGTAGAAAATAGTAATTATATACTAGATACAACTACAGGAAAATATATATTAACTATTTTTGAAAAAAGAATAAATTTAAAGGATATGCCTTATTACCTGAAATTATTAAATCATCTAAATAAGAATAATATTAAATGTCCATTACCAATAAAACGCAATGATGGAGCATACTTAAGCAATATACAAAATAAAAACGCTTCTATATTTACATATTTAGATGGCTGTTGGTCTAGTAAACCAAGTACTAAACAATGTGAGTTATTGGGAACCGCATTAGCCAATCTTCATAATGCAGGAAAAGACTTCTATTTAAAACGTAAAAACAATTTCGGAAATTACTATTGGGAATCTATAGTTTTAAAAATCTCATCCAATGCAGAGAGTTTACAAAAAAACCTATATATGGAAATTTTTTTAACAACCAAAAATATAGTATCTAAATGGCCTAAAAATCTTCCTAAAGGAAACATTCATGCAGATTTGTTTCCAGATAATGTTTTTTTTAAAAACAATAAAATATCAGGAATTATAGATTTTTATTTTTCTTGTACTGATTTTTATGCTTATGATTTAGCAGTATGTATTAATTCCTGGTGTTTTGATAAAAACGTTAATTTAAACCTAAATAAATTATCAATTTTACTTAATTCCTATAATACTGTGAGACCATTAATTAAAAGTGAAATTCAGGCTTTACCTATTCTTATGGCAGGGGCCTCTTTAAGGTTTTTTCTTACTAGATTGATGGATTATTCATTAGATACAAAAAATATAAATGTGAAAACTAAAGATCCAAAAGAATATTTAAACAAACTTAGATATCATATCAACACTTCACTACCAAATGTTTATGGCGCCTTTAGATAGAGAAAAAAATGAACATAAATAATGATATAAAAATTTATACTGATGGGGCATGTAGCGGAAACCCTGGTCCAGGAGGATGGGGAGCAATTATTTTATTTGAAAATGAAAAGAAAGAAATTTCTGGAGGTGAAAGTGAAACAACTAACAATCGCATGGAACTCTTAGCTGTTATTCACGCTGTAGAAAGTATTCATAACCCTAGCAACATTACTGTAACAACTGATAGTTCTTATGTTCTTAACGGCATAACCACATGGATACATAATTGGGAAAAGAATAACTGGAAAACTTCAAATAAAAAATCTGTAAAAAATGTTGATTTATGGAAAAGGTTACAGAGCTGCATAAAATTACATAATATAAAATGGCACTGGATAAAAGGACACTCAGAGCATAATCTAAATGAAAGGGCAGATGAAATAGCTCGAAAAGCTATACCTTACTAAATTTATAAAATAGAGAGTATACTTTCTGCGCTCGAAACTTCAAATGCTCCCTTCTTTTCTATTGCAATATAAACAACTTTTCTATTTTCTATAACCATAGCAAACCTTTGCCCCCTAGTACCCAAACCAAAAGCTGATCCATCAAATGTAAGTCCAAGAGCGCTGGAAAATTCAGCGTTTCCATCAGCTAATAATGTAACCTTTTTTTCACTCTTTTGATCTTTAGACCAAGCCTTCATTACAAAAGGATCATTTACTGCCATACATATAATTTCATCTATTTCCTTACGAATAAATTTATCATAATTCACAATATATCCAGGCAGATGCTTTGCTGAACAAGTTGGAGTAAATGCCCCAGGAACTGAAAATAAAACAATTTTTTTTCCTGAAAATATTTCTTTAGTATTTACATCTTCAGGTCCAGAAGAACCTATCTTCTTTAAATTACAATTTGGAATATTATCTCCGACAGCTATCATTTTTTACCTCTAATAAAATAATTTTATTTACTACTCTTAATATTTTCAATAGATCTTATAACGTTTTTTAACGTTAAAATTGTAGAAAGTATCTGACCTTCTTTACGTAATTTTCCATGAATTACGTTTAATGGGATACCATACCTATTTAATTTATTCAAATATTTATCAATTTCATTACTTGGCTTAGTCCAATCTCCTCTCATGAGAATTACTTGTTCAGATTTTACATAACTTATGAATTTTTCAGAATCAAGAACAAGTTTTTTATTAATTAGACAAGTTACGCACCAATCTGCAGTAATATCTACAAATACTATTTTATTATCCGTTATATATTGATCTATTGATTCTAAATTCAATGCTTCCCAATCATCATTAGAAGTATAATTTTCAGATCTACTCAATAATTCATATAAAATGTTTCCTAACCACAAGGCTGTAGCGAGAAGTAAAAAACCTAAAATTCTTTTAAATTTTATTATCCATGGACCTGGACGAGGTAAAAATGAAACTAAGGAAGGAAATACCATAAAAACAAAATAAGGTAATGACATGCCTACACCCATCATAATAAAAATTATTAAAATCTCTTTGTAAGAATGACTTAGCGCATAAGCTATAGCTGTTCCTACAAAAGGAGCTGTACAAGGAGTTGCTAGTAAAGTTGCCAAAAATCCTAAGAAAAAAGAATTTAATGCACTTTGTGTTTTAAGTTTTAAGGAGCCAAAACCACTAGAAACAAAATTAGGGACACCAAATTGAAAAATATCAAATAAATTTAGAGAAAAAATTGTAGTAGCTAAAATAAGAAATAATATAAACCCTGGACTTTGAAATTGCATTCCCCAACCTACTGCTACACCAGTATTTCTTATAAGAATTGCACCTACACCTAGTATAATAAAAGAACAAATTATACCAATTGAAGTGTAAATAAATGATCTTCTAATATTTTTATAATCAGTGGGTAGGTTTGATATTATGCTAGTTAACTTTAGAGATAATACAGGTAACACACATGGCATAAAATTTAGTATAAAACCACCTAAAAACGAAAAAAATATTACTATCAAAAATGACAAATCTGTGTTTATTTGTTTTATGTCTTTCGTATATTGGCGCCATTCGATATATGTTTCTTCTATACCCACAACTATATCTAGAAAACCTCCATAATCTAATAGTTCTTCTACCTTTTCTGGTCTAATTTCTACTTCTACAGTAAACAAATTATCTTTAAGTTTATAAAATTTTTCTTTACTCACAAAACTAAAATTAGAAGGTCCATTTATAAAAGCTAAAGCCCTACCTTCATAACCTTCTATAGAAGATAGACCTTTTATACCTACAAAAATAGATCCTGGATTAGTATAACTTAGTTTTGTAGATGTAATGCCTAGACTTTCTGGAGACTTTGGAACTTTCGCCATATATTTATCTATAATTTGTGCGTAAACACTAAGTTTTGGATTACCATTTAATAATAAAAAACTTAATTTAGTACTAATTGGAATACATATATCCTTACACACTTGATATGATAGAGATGCATTTAAAACCAGAGGATTTATATTTGATTTTAGTTGGACCTTTATAGGTAAAATTACCTCATTATAATATCCTCTAGTAATAATATTCTCCTGTTCTTTTATTTGCTCAGGAAATGGCCAAAAAATTTTCAAACTATTAATGTTTAGTGAATCTTCTATATTGAGTTCTGGGGGCATACCCGAATCGCCAGGAAAACGCCAATATATTTTCCATCCAGGCTCTAACTTAAAATGTAAACCTAATAAAACCTCAGTATTTTTACCAATATGAGTTTGTGCAGAAATAATTCTTACTTTAGAATAGTCTTCATTGCTCCAGTCACTTTCTACAGCTAATAAGTGGGCCGAGTAAAAAAAGCTGCTAATAGCTATAAGATAATATAATAAAATTTTTAAAAAGCTTGGCATTGCGTTTGTCTGAAAGAATAAATTATAATGTAAATTATCATAGGTATAAAATTTATTTTTAAAAGTTACAAGTTTTGAGATACTAAAATGTCTATAATAAATAATTCTTTAGATCTAGGAGGCAAACTTTTAGTTGCCTCGCCTCAAATGGCTGATACAAGGTTTTCACAAAGTGTTATATATATATGTTCCCACACTAAGAATGGATCCATGGGACTAACCATTAACAAACCTACAAGTATGCTAAAGTTTCAACAAATCTTAGAAAAGTTAAATATAAAAATAAAAAACCCTAATCAAATAAACGAGATTCCTGTTTTTTTAGGTGGACCTGTCGATTGTAGTAGAGGATTTGTTTTACATTCTGGCGAATATATTCTGGAAAATTCAAGCCGTGTAAATAGTAGTTTTGCAGTAACAGCTAACTCAGATATATTAATGGATATTGCTCAAGGTGGAGGACCTCAACAGTCATTATTCGCAATAGGCTATGCAGGTTGGGCTGCGGGACAGATCGAATATGAACTTCAAGCTAATAGTTGGATAATTGTTAAAGCAGACAAAGAAATAGTTTTTGGAAAAGATCATGAAAAAAAATGGAACAAAGCATTATCAAAAGTAGGTCAAACAACCAAGAATGGATCCCTTGCAAGCCTATC
>CAYMQD010000017.1:0-3945 GCA_964392475.1 uncultured Alphaproteobacteria bacterium | reverse complement strand
CCAAGTATTTAGGTCTTTTTTAATTAGCCCATACATAGATCCTGGATTGGCACAATGTGCTAAAACAATTTTTCCGTTTTCAAGCATATGTTCACTCAAAAAACGCTTGTAACGTTTTAGCAATTTTGCTTTTACTAGTTTTTTTTTAAAATACATAGATTATTATACTTTTAAATATATGAATTTAAGTATTGCACACTTTATTTACTTTGCTAGTCTTTAGCCGAAATGATAAATGCGAAACAAAAATCTATGCAACCCAAAGTTGCTTTAGTATTGATAGGGACAGAGGTTTTGTCAGGTCGTACTCACGATAAAAACTTAAACTTTATCGCAAAAAGATGTGGTGCAATAGGTTTAAACTTATCTGAAGTAAGGGTAATACCTGACATACATGATGTTATAGTAAATACAGTATTGGAATTATCAAAAAAGTATGAACAAGTGTTTACAACAGGCGGTATAGGACCTACTCATGATGATATAACTTCTGAGTGTATTGCAAAGGTATGCAATGTTAAACTTGTTAAGAATAAGGAAGCATTTAATAGACTTGAAGAGTATTACAAAAGTAGTAGTTTTAATTTTAACTCTGCAAGAGAAAAAATGACGTTCATTCCTGAAGGAGCTGACTTAATAGATAATCCAGTAAGTATAGCACCAGGCTTTCATATTAAAAATATTTGGGTAATGGCAGGTGTTCCTAAAATAATGCAAGCAATGATTACTGGTTATATAGAAAAGCATTTAATTGGTGGTCTTCCTACTATATCAAAAAGTATAAAAATACTATGTCCAGAAGGTGAAATAGCTAGTATAATGGATGAAGTACAATCCATGAATTCAGAAATTGATATTGGAAGTTATCCTTTTTATAAGCCTCCTGTTATTGGAACTTCTGTAGTCTTTAAAGGAACCAATACAAATGTAATTAAAAAAGCTTATAATGAGTTAGTAAAAAGGTTGAATTCAAGTAATATTACGTATACTTAGTTTCATATAAGATTGCTTAGTGATATAGTACTAGTCAATATAAAAGCCTAAGTGTATATTCTCCTTTGATTAGCCCGCTTGGCGGAATAGGTAGACGCAGCGGCCTTAAAAGCCGTAGCCTAATTATAGGTGTGCCGGTTCAAGTCCGGCAGCGGGCACCAACTATTAAAAAATTTATTTTTTTTCGAGCTTAGATGATTCAGTATCTAAGACATCCTTTAAAACTTCAATTCTTTCTTTATGAATTGCAGTAATTATATTTTTTGTTTCAGCTGGATCAAATCCATGATTAGTGAGAAAGGAGTTTTCATCCTTAATAAATTCTTTATATAAGTCCGGATCTCTTTCCAATTTTTCATAAAGATCTCTAACTTTATCTCTTAATTTTTCTGTTTTTTCATTCATAGTATAGTGCTTCTCTTGATAAGATGTATATTAGTTATGTAAAGTATTTATTTAAAAGTAAGATAAAAATACTTTTTATATAATATATAACTATTACTAAATGTTAAGGTGTAAAAATTTTTTTTAGAGTTTTTTATGGGGATTTTATAATTTGAACGATATTAATACTGAAAATTTAGAAAATGTGAAGATTATTTATGTCAATAATCCAGAAAATAAATTACAGATAACAGACTTTAAGCTAGAAAAATCAAAAGTTCCTAGCTTAAATAAGGAGTCAGTTTTAGTTGAGACTTTACTATTATCTATTGATGCAGCAAATAGAGCTTGGATGCAAGGACGCACCTATAGAGATAAAATTATGCCTGGTCAAATAATGAGTGGATATGCTATTGGCAAGGTATTGCACTCCAAAAATAAGAACTTTTCAAAAGGTGATTTTGTAGAAGGAGATTTAGGATGGCAAAAATATTCTATTGCTGAGGCAAGTGAAATCACAAAGTTTGATGCTACGAAAGACCTTCAACTACATATGAGTATACTTGGTATAAGCGGAAAGACTGCCTACTTTGGATTAGAATTAGCAGATTTAAAGCAAGGAGAGACTTTGTTGGTTTCAGCAGCTGCAGGATCAGTAGGAAGTATTGTTGGTCAAATTGCAAAGATAAAGGGTTGTATTGTTATTGGTATTACTGGATCAGATGAAAAGTTAAGATGGTTAGAGGAGGATCTCGGCTTTGATTTGGCAGTTAACTATAATGAAAAAAACTATATTAAAAAAATATTGGCTTTTTACCCAGGTAAAATTGATGTGTTTTTTGATAATGTTGGAGGAAATATATTTGAATCGAGCCTTTTTACTTTAAAAAATTATGCTCGGGTTGTTTGCTGTGGGGCAGTGTCACTATATGACACATCCATACCACAAACCGGTCCGAGAAATGTACCAGGTTTAATAGTAACTAAAAGGCTAACTCTAAAGGGTTTTATAGTTACTGATTTTGAATCCAGAAGAAATGAGGCACAAGAACAATTAATTAAATGGTATAGAGAAAAAAAACTAGTATCGAAAGTATATACCTTTAAAGGACTGGAAAATGCACCTCAAGCGCTGGTAAATTTACTTAATGGTCATAATATGGGAAAAACATTTATAACCTTATAGTATTTATTCTTACTAGAGATATATTTTTTAAATTTAGCTAGGGTTTTTTGAATAACAAGGTCATTCTGTCACTTTCTCCTATTTCTATATACTTTTGTCTGTCTTCTTCACCTAGTCGTAGTGTTGGTGGTAATGTCCAAACTCCTTTAGGGTAGATTTTAGTATCTTTAGGATTAGCATTAATCTCACTTTTATCTATTAAAACAAAACCTGCTTTTTGTGCATATTCTATGGCAAGTTTTTCCGTTACGTAACCGCTAGTATTCATGTTTTCTATAGAAGTGTTTGGTAAAGCTCTATGTTCCACTACACCAAATATGCCTCCAGGTTTTAACACGTAAAATGATTTATTAAAAACATCCATTAATATTTCAGCTTTAAGCCAATTATGTAAATTTCTGAATGTAAGAACCATGTCTACAGACTCTCTATCAGTAATAGGTGTGAATCCCATACTTAGTGAAACTACTTTAGAATCCCATGTTCCAGCTAATGCTTTACTACTTTCCCATCTATCTTTAGATCTCTTTATTGCTCCGCTAGCCCAAGTAGCAAAATTAGGATCAAATGTCGCTCCTATATATTTTCCATTTTTTTCTAAGAAAGGAACTAAAATTTCGCTATACCATCCTGTTGCAGGCCACAATTCGACGACTGTCATACTATCTTTTATAGCAAAGAATTTAAGAGTTTCTTTAGGGTTTCTATATTGATCTCTATTCTGGTATTCAGAGGTTCGCAATGAACTCTCAATAGCTTCATCCAGACTTAAAGAAAATGCAAACGAGTTATTTAAAAATAAAAGGATAAAGGAACATAAAATTGTTTTTATCATAACGATCTTTCCTATAATTGATGGTGCCGGATGCAAGATTCGAACTCGCGACCTACTGATTACAAATCAGTTGCTCTACCAGCTGAGCTAATCCGGCATAAATTGATATTATTAATATACTTACAGACCTAATGTTTATATAAAATTAAACAAAAAAGCTAACAAATAATTTATTAAAGAATATTATTAAGGTTAATGTCTAACTTTATAGATATATTTAATTGTATCAACTGATAATATACCAGAGTTGTTATTTTTTAACTCAGTAGCTCATATATGCCGATAGCAACTGCTGTGGCTGTATTTAAACTTTCAATGCTATTTTTTGTTTGTGGAATATAGGCTAATATATCACAGTTCTCTTTAGATAACCTCCTAAGGCCCTTATTTTCTCCTCCACAAACTAAAATTATTCGATTCTCGTTTTCCATAGCCGTAGAAGTTTCTGATAATTTAAAACTACCACTCATATCCAACCCTATAGCTATCCATCCTAATTTTCTTAGTCTAATTAAGGATCTAGATAAATTGGTATAATAAATTAAAT
>CAYMQD010000016.1:0-2714 GCA_964392475.1 uncultured Alphaproteobacteria bacterium | reverse complement strand
CACCACATCTTCCACTATTAAGACATTATGGGAATTAGTAATACTAAAACCTCTCCTAAGTTTAAAGTTACCATCTATGCGCTCTAAAAAAATTGATTGTAAATTTAGCGATTCCCCTACAGAAGATCCGACCACTATGCCACCCATTGCAGGCGATACGACCAAGTTAATTTTATTTTCCGCTACTAAATTAGAAACTTTTTCAGCCAACGCCTTACAAACTCTTGTTTTCCATATCGGATGAGATAATACTAATGCTGACTGTAAATAGTGCGTACTATGTTTTCCTGATGAAAGTAAAAAATGCCCTTCTTTCAAGGCTCCAGTTTTTTTATATATATCAATTAATTCTTGTTCTTCCAATTTAATACCTCATAAATGACACTAGGATCTCTTATGATCCACTTCATAAAAAGCTGATTCTGCCCTAAGTGATGTAACTATATCTTTCAAATGTCTTATATCTGATACTTCTATATCTATAAATAATTCAAAAAAATCTTGAGAACGGTTTGTTATCTTTAAATTAACAATATTTCCAGCACTTCGTGTAATCGCCTCAGTTAATGTATTAAGTGAACCCATTTTATTGGCTATAATAATTCTAAGTCTTCCTATTTGAACAGGACACTCCTCAGAATTTGCCCAAGTTATATCTAGCCACCTTTCTGGATCAGCAGTAAACCTTTCTAAAGTTGAACAGTCTATTGCATGTACAGTAACCCCCTTACCCTCTGTTATTATTCCCACAATATGTTCCCCTGGTAAAGGATGACAACATTCAGCAATCTGATATGCCAATCCTGGTGTAAGACCTCTTATCGCAACACCAGTTTTTTTCATTCTTACTCTTTTATCTCTTTTTAAATAAGCCTCTTCTTTTTCCCCTGGGAACATAATATCCATAACATTTCTAGCTGAAATTTCCCCTCTTCCAATAGCTATATAAAGTGACCGTCTACTATCATGACCTAAGGTCTTAAGGGAAGAATCGATAATTTTATCATTAAAAACTCTATTAAAATCAACAAATAAATTTTCTAATATGGCTCTTCCTAACTTTTGAAACTCCCAGTTTTCATTCTCCCTAAGAAAACGACGTATCTGTGATCTAGCTTTTCCAGTGAGAGTAAAATTTAGCCAAATTGGTTGAGGCGTTTGACCATTAGACCGAAGTATTTCTACTTGATCACCATTATTTAACTCTGCTTGAAGTGGGGATAAATTTCCATTAATTTTACTCCCTACGGCTGTATGACCTACACGCGAATGAACTGAATAGGCAAAATCAATAGCCGTTGCTCCTTGAGGCAAGGATATTATTTTACCTTTAGGAGTAAAACAAAATACTTGATCTTGATACTTAGACAATTTTGTATTTTCTATTAATTCTTCTGGTCCTGAGACGTTTTTAATAATATCCACCACATCCTCAAGCCAGCGTGATCCAACCTTATCATTTTTACTAAAAGCTTTATTCGAAGTTTTATAACGCCAATGTGCTGCAACTCCATACTCTGCAATCTCATGCATTTCCTTTGTTTTTATCTGTATTTCAAGTGGATGACCGTTTGGGCCAATTACAGTAGTATGTAAAGAGGAATATCCGTTAGGCTTTGGAGTAGAAATATAATCTTTAAATTTACCAGGTATTAGTGGCCATTTTAAATGTACTAATCCTAGGATTTTATAACATGAACCTTCACTATCCGTAATAACACGAAAAGCAAATCCATCAGATATCTGTTCAAAAGCAACTTTTTTTCTATGCATCTTAACCCAAGCTGAATAAGGTTGTTTTTCTCTTCCGGATACTTCTACGAGTATATTAGATAATATTGCTATACGTTTTATATCAGCAACTATTCTTTTTACAGACCGCTTATCTTGATCTTTTAGAAACTTTATTCTAGCTTTGATTGAATCTCTTGCATCTGAATTTAAAGTAGTAAATGCTAGATCTTCAAGTTCTTCTCTGAATCGTTGCATTCCTACTCTTGCTGCTAAGGGAGCATATATTTCAATAGTTTCTGTAGCAATTCTCCTTCTTTTTCTTTCACTTGATAAGTGCTTAATAGTCCTCATATTGTGTAATCTATCTGCTAACTTAACCAACAAAACTCGTATGTCTTTGGAAACCGCCAAAAGTAATTTTCGAAAGTTTTCCGCTTCTCTTACTTCTTTAGTAGGCCTTTCAAGTTTAGATAATTTTGTTACACCATCAACAAGTCTTGCAATCTCACGACCAAATATTTTGTATATTTCTTTATAAGTTGCCACTCCATCTTCAACTGTATCATGAAGCAAAGCTGTAACTATACTTACCCAATCAAGTCTATACTCTATCAATATAGATGCTACTTCAATAGGATGTGAATAATATGGTTCACCGGACGCGCGATATTGATTTCTATGTCTTGAAATTGCAAAAAGAAATGCTTTGTTTAAAACTTCTTCTTTTAATGAAGTATCATATTTTTTGACACGCTCTACCAAATCCTGTTGGCGTGCATGCGCTATATCTAAAAACTCATCATAAGCCGGTTCTGTCAGCACCTTATATGTTTATTCCTTAATAACATCAGCCTTACCTTCTAGAGCTTGTTGTAATTTAGTCAATTTAGTACTAACTACTATATCTCCAATATTATCTTTAGAAGGACCTAAATTTTCTTTTACAAAAATTTCATATAATAATACATCAACAGAATTAT
>CAYMQD010000015.1:0-4306 GCA_964392475.1 uncultured Alphaproteobacteria bacterium | reverse complement strand
ACTCGGCTCACGATCTTGAGTCACTAGAGTAGCGCTGATGCTGCGCGGATAGTGCGCGGATAGTGCGCGGATAGTCAGAATTAAAGAAACCGTTAAAAACCATGCGTTTAATGATGGTTTTGATTTTGCTGATATTTTAACACAATATGATGATGATGTAGATGATAATGTTATTCAGAAACTTGGAGGTGATGATGCTATTGGATTGCTTAAGTCTACAGGGGAATTAGTAGATGCTGTGGGAAGGCCGGGTGTAGATCCGGGTAGTGGCTGGGATATTGGCGATGTAAGTGATGCAACAAAAAATCATTCACTTGTAAGAGGATCAGACTATTATCATGGATATCCTGACTGGTCTCTTATAAATGATGGTGCCTGTAATGATTCCGATGGAAATTTTCTTAGCAAAGATTCAGGTTATGCTTGTGCTCAATGGACAATATATGATCAAAATACATATGATTATGGTGGATGGCATGTATGCAGTACTTGTGATAATATAATAACTGTTACTATAACTGATAATTTATCTCCTGTTGCTGATGCAGGTGATGATTTTGATGCTGTTCAGGGATTTGAGATTTTTGTAGATGCTTCAGGGTCAACTGATGCAGAATCATCACTTGATGAGTTAACATTTTCCTGGTCAACTAGTGATACTGAATATACAATTAATAATGCTGATTCTGTAGCGGCCTCATTTATTGTTCCTGATATAACAAGCCTTGCTCTTGCAACATTGAGCCTGGAGGTTAGTGATGGTGTCTCAACATCGACTGATCAAATTGAAATCACTATAGTTGAAACAAATGGCCCTCCTACTATTTCTATGCAAATATTGCAACAAGTATTTGATGCAAATAATTCAGGTATAGTCCCGGATACTTTATGTGATGGAGAGATTATTGATAATATTTCTGATTGTGATGAAGATGATGTTGAAACAGATGAAATCTTAGCATATGTTGACAATGCTCTTGAAGGACATGTTATATTTTTAGATGGATCAGACAGTTTTGATAGTACAAATGCAGGGCCATTGACTTTTAGCTGGAATAATGTATCAAATTCTCCATTTGATAGTATTGAATTAAGTGATAATTCAATTTCAAATCCTGTTTTTGAAGTCCCCTATTATATTGGTTCTGATATTATACTTTCCTTTGATTTAACGGTATCAGATGGAAATTTGTCAACTACTGAGACTTTAAATGTTCAGACTGAAGCTAGATATCCTATATTTAATTTTTCTGCCGATCTAGACGATTCCACTTTCAGTGAGGGGGATATGCTGTTTTTTGATGGATCTTCAAGTATTAATCCATTAGGAGAAATTGATAATTTGGAATTTATTTGGAATATAAAAGAAGGTACAGTTGTTTCTTCTGCATCTGTAATAGGTATTTGCTTAGATGATAACGATGATAGTCCCTGTGATGAAAATTGCAATAATTGTAGTGATGTAGATTCTGAAAAAGTTTGGGTGGAATTTCCTAAATCTATTGGTGATGATACAGAGTATACTTTTATATTGAGTAGTTCTTATGCAGTTGATCCAGAGAATATATATGATTCTGAAATTGATACATTTATTTTATCTGTTCCTGCTCTTGATCCTGTCCCAAATATTGGTGGCAATATAGTAGCTACTGTAGGAAGTGAGGTGGTCATGAATAGTTATCTTTCAGAGGACCCCCAATCTGAAGCTATTATTTTATCTTCATGGTCTGGCACAACTTATAAATCTGATACTTTAAAATTGATATCAAAATATGAAAATTCAGACCTTGTTGCTTTTGATGGCTATACTTTTGCATGGAATCAAGTTGAAGGTACTAATGTTTCTTTAAGTAGCAATTCTGCTGTTGCTCCTTCTTTTACTGCTCCTATTTCAGTTGATACATTATTATTTGAATTCAGTATCTCAGATGGTGTTAATACTTCAAAAACTGAAAGTCTTAATGTATATATTGTAGATAATGCGGCACCAGTTGCATTTGCTGATACAACTAGTAGTAGATGTTTATCTGGGTCTTTATTTGTTCTTGATGGAAGTTCCTCATCAGATCCAACACCAACTGGTATTTTAAATTATACTTGGACTTCAAATGATGGCATTGAAATTGAAAATTCAGATCAGTCTGTTGCAACATTTGTTGCCCCGAACATTGATAGAGCAGAAGAGCAGATATTGACATTTGCTCTTACTGTTGATGATGGGGAATTATCTCATACAGATGAGATTAATATCATTGTAGCTAACTATTCAAGTCCTGTCTCACCTACATTATATGGTGTAGCTGATCATAAAAAAGTTACTTTGTACTGGGATAACTTAGCTGAATTTGCAATTGACAGTCTGACATTATATTCAGATTTCCAGGGTTATAGAATTTATAAAAGTCAGGACTATGGAGAAACCTGGGGTCCAGTTGATAGTCTTGTATTTAATACTGATGGTGATACAATAGGTTGGAGAGCTCATCAAATATATGATTTATCAGAAGATTCAGATACCAGCTTGTGTATATATAAATATGATTTTTTAGGTTGTGAAAAGACAAGAGGCGCTGAAGTCAGTGGAGCTGACCCTTATCAATCATGGTATAGCTTAGGCAGTAATACTGGTTTATCTCAAACATTTGTAGACACAAATGTAATTGATGGAATTGATTATACTTATACAATAACTGCATATGATAGAGGAGTAAGGCGAGATACAGTGCAGTTTGGTTCATATGGTGATGGTACAGAAGATTTTGGTGGAAGCAGCGAAACATGGTATTCTGGAGTGCCTGATCATGTTTTTAATACTTATATGTCTGCAAATTACTATATTGAGAAAAAAGTGGATTATAATATTATATCATCTTATCTTGACAGCATAACATCTGTTTATATGTATGAACTTTCTATACCTGAAGGAATTCAGGATGGTCAATCTATATGGGATATAAAAAGAAAATTTCCAACAACAAATCCAGATGGATATGGTTTATATGCTGGATTATATGATGAATATGTTGGTACGAAGTCTTTTGAATCATTAAGAGGAACTTCTGTTTCAGATAATAATTATGTTCAAATGACTCCGGGAAAAATTGCTTCTGATATATCTTATCCTGATGAAGAGAATTTAGATGAATTTATTTCTGCGGACTGTAAAGCAGTGGGTAATGGCGGTAAGTTCTATGAGATTGTAAACAGAGATGATTTAACTTCGGGTTTTGTGAAAATAGAGATTGAAGCAGGTGCTGGCGCTAATGCATATGAAAATTATGCTATGGAAGATGCATGCATATATGCGTATCCTGTTAGAGCTGTTCAGGAAGAAAATAAACCTGTTTATTATATTCCTGTTAATAGCGAGTGCGGTTCAAATTGCACTGCTCTGGATGATATATCTCCTATTGTATATGACAATAATGCACAAATAAGTGATATTATTGGTCTTCCTGGAGTTGTAATATCAGATTCAACATATGTATTACCTGAATATATATTAGAATGTCATGAATTAGGCTATACTGATGATCCTAATTATCAAAATAATTGGAGTGATTTCTTCGCTGGAATAAGGATGAGATTTGATAATGCATTAAGGCTCTTCCCTTCTGATTATGCTGCTATTTTAAGTGATGCATATTCGTACCCTGATTCTGTTTTTACTCCGGGAATATTGCAAAATGAGTTAGGAGAAAACACTTTCTCAGGTTTAGTTTTTTCTGAAGGATATCTTAATTTAGAGTTTTTTGGAAACAGTGAATTTGTAAGAAAACCTAATTATGATTATGAAGTAGAATTCAGCACTAATACATATTTAGATACTGCAATAGCTATTTCACCTGATGGTGAGGGTACTGGATGTGAGCCTTATTTTCAAACTTTATTACCATTTAAAATTAAAAATTTAACAACAGATAAGTATGTAAAAGTCCAGCATGTAGATAAAGGAATATGGGGAGGAATTACAACTAATGTTCCTTCGTGGTTTACTACTCCAGATGATATTCCATCTCATCCGGGTTATGGTGATTGTGTGTGGCAGCCAGGAGAACTGGTTCAATTTACAGCAGATACTGTTCAGGTTGGAAGTTCAGAACCTTCTGCACAAAAAACATATGCTCTGAATATGTATTATGCTCCTGAAGTCCTTAATTATCTATCATATGATCTTTGTCAAACATATGATGAATTCAGTACAGCCTCAGATTATTTAGGAGAGCAATGTGTATATCATGAAGGTATGGTATGGTAAGTAACTGAATATTTTCCTGCACGTGAAACATTAGGATATGAAAAGGAA
>CAYMQD010000014.1:0-2742 GCA_964392475.1 uncultured Alphaproteobacteria bacterium | reverse complement strand
TATAATAAAACAATATGAAGATTCCTTTCCATAGACCAAATATTCCTGATAATCTAGAAAGAATATTTCCCGAATCGGTACGTTCTGGTTGGTTGACTACTGGGTCTCAGGTTTTAAAATTTGAAGAAGAATTGAAAAGATATATAGGTTCGAAATATATTATAACAGTCAATTCTTGTACTGCTGCGCTTCATCTTGCTCTAGCTGCCAGAGAATTCGGTGATTCTGATAAATTTATTGCACCAACATTCACTTTTGTTTCTACTATAGAATGTGGGGAGTACGTTGGAATATGTCCTATATTAGTTGATTGTGATAAAGATGGCTTTCTAATTGATTTAAACCAAGTTGAAGATATTGTAAAAAAGGATAGTTCCGTAAAGGTAGTTATTCCAGTCCATTATGCAGGACAACCAGTAGAGTTAGAATTCCTATGGAACCTAGCTGAGAAATATGGTCTTTTTATCCTTGAAGATGCAGCACATGCCCTAGAAACTGTATGTAATAATATAAAAGTTGGAGATACTGATTATGCAGCGGCTTTTTCATTTTATGCAAATAAGAATATTACAACTGGTGGTGAGGGAGGTGCATTAGCTACTAATAATTCTAGATTAGCAAAAAAAGTAAAGAATTTATCTTTGCATGGTATTACAAAAGATGGTTGGGATAGATTTAATAAAAATAGCAATTGGGAATATGATATTATAGAATTAGGCTATAAGTATAATCTTACAGATTATGCTGCCTCATTTGGGCTTTGGCAGTTTAGTCATATTATGAAATGGCAAAACCGACGTGCTGAAATAGTCGAACAGTATAATAAAGGTCTTGCTAAAGATGATGGTATAATACTTCCAAACATAAATGAAGGACACTCTAAGCATTTATATGTTATACAGCTACTTAATAATAGATGGGCCATCTCTAGAGATAAATTTATTGAAGAAATGAATAAAAAAGGAATAGGGTTAGCAGTGCACTATAAACCCATCCATAAATTATCTTATTATAAAAGTTCTTATGGATTCAATGATAATGATTTTCCAAGAGCCAATTCTCTTTTTAAATCAATTGTAACCTTACCACTTTACCCAGAATTAAAAGATGAAGAGATAGATTATATTGTATATCATATAATAGACCTCTATAAAGTCCACTCAAAATAAAATCAAAATTATTAAATAAATTTTCATTAATATCCGCGCTTGTTGTATGTTTGATTTTGTGATGTGTGTCACCTCATATAAAAAATTTATAGGAATTGAAAATCAATTGCATAAATATTAAACAATGGAATTTATTTCACGATTAACCGCAGGATTACTTACTATAGCATTATCCCCATTATTAATAGGGATAAGTATAGCGAATCTAATAGTCCAGGGAAGGCCTATAATTTTTCGGCAATCTAGGATTGGTAAAGACTTTAAAGAATTTACCATCTTTAAATTTAGATCGATTAAAGATAGATATAATAATAAGAATACTTTTTCAACTGGTAGAAATATACAAGCTAATAGATGGGGTAGATTTCTTCGAAAAACTAAGCTTGATGAATTACCGCAGCTGATAAATGTTATAAAAGGAGATATGAGGTTTATAGGACCAAGGCCTGAGGTTCCTGAATTTGTTGATAAAGATTCATTCTCTTTTTTAAAAACAATTAAACCAGGACTATCTGGGTATTCATCAATTCTGTTTCGAAATGAATCTGAAATATGGTCAATGATAGATTCTGATGACCCATATCAGGATATATTAAAGATTAAAGTAGGATTAGATAAATATTATGTTAAGAAAAAGGGATTCATTGAAGATCTGAAATTAGTTGCGATAACCATATTTTCTTTGTTTATACCAAAACAGATGGGCCACTATCTATTACTTAAACTATTAAAGGTCGAAGAGAAAAATGAACCCAGATTAAGACAGATAATTAGCGAGGTTAAGATAAAACCTTTCCTCATAAATGATTTAAAAATTAATGATGACTCTAAAAATCGAAGAATTCTATTATTATCTGATATAATTCTGATTTTATGTGCATTTATAGGCGCACTTTTTATTAGAAATGATTTTCTAATACCGAAATTTTTATATAGCAAAGAAATATTTAACATCTTTGCTCTCATTCTTATAGCAAAATTATCCTGTTATTATCTATTTAACATGTATAAGGGAATGTGGAGGTACACAAGTCTTGTTGACATGTCAAATATTGCTAAGGCAAATATTTTAGGCACTTTAATTGTTATTGCTGTAATAGGTTATCTTCGTGGTTTCCAGGATATTCCTAGGGCTATATTTATGATTGATTTTATTCTAGCATTTGGCTTCACTGGACTTACCAGGATTGGTATAAGACTGATTTATACACACTTAATAAATCCAAAACCTTATAAGATAGAACTCAGTAAAAGAGTCATGCTAATTGGTGCGGGCGAATCTGGGGAATTTATTTGTAAAGAGCTTATCAATGATCCTAACCACCGTATGCACCCCATTGGTTTCCTAGATGATAATAGGGACCTCTTCGGCAGAATGATACATGGTAAGAAAGTTTTTGGTAAAATATCTGACTTATCAGAACACATAACGGATTATGATGAGGCTTTAATTTGTTGTCCAAATGCTCCTAGGAAAGATATCTATCGGATTATTGAAATTTGTAAAAATGCAGGAAAGCCATTTAGAACATTGCCATCTATTCAAGAATTGGTATCAGGTAAATTAACTGTA
>CAYMQD010000013.1:0-4473 GCA_964392475.1 uncultured Alphaproteobacteria bacterium | reverse complement strand
TGAAAGACAATATAAAGAATTATATTTAGTAAACCCAAACAAACTTAAAAACTTACTAAAACAAGAATTAGCTCCATACAAAAATTTTATAAACGTAAATAATTTTTCTGGGTTGGAAGGAGAACTACTGCTTTTACATAATGATAAAGGGTTAACCTATAAGGCTATAATAGGTTTAGGTGGTAATAATTTAGAATCTCCTTGGACATATTCGCGACTGTTAGAAATTTTGCCATCAGGTGGATGGAAGCTTTGTGGATCTTTTAGTTTACATCAATCAAGTATGGCATTGTTAGGAAGTATTTTAGAAAGATATAATTTTAAAAACAAAGGGAATATTTTTAAAAAGCATTTATATCTTCCAAAACATAGAGATTGTAGCGATATTTTTCATCAAGCTGCTGCAATATACTTTGGCAGAGATTTAATAAATTTGCCTGCTTCAGATTTGAATACCGAGGCTTTAGAGAAAATTTGCAGAGATTTTGCAGTTTTCCATAAAGCTAATATAAAAATTATTTCTGGTGATAGTCTTATAAAAAATAATTATCCAGCCATTTATGCAGTTGGAAAAGCATCAATATCACCGCCTAGACTTATTGATATACGATGGAAAGGTAAACAAGGAGGAAAGAGTATATGTCTTATAGGTAAAGGAGTGTGCTTTGATAGTGGGGGTCTGAATATTAAATCATCTCAAAATATGAGATTAATGAAAAAAGATATGGGCGGGGCTGCTACTGTCCTTTCCCTAGCTCATATGGTAATGAGCGCAAATTTACCTATAGATCTAAGAATACTTATTCCGGCGGTAGAGAATAGTATATCAGAAAATTCTATTAGACCTGGAGATGTTATTCATACTCGCTCCAAAAATACTGTAGAAGTTTTAGATACTGATGCTGAAGGACGCCTTATACTTTGTGATGCTTTATATGAAGCAGATAGTGAAGATCCTGATTTAATTGTTGATTTTGCTACCTTAACGGGAGCAGCTAGAGTTGCATTAGGGACAGATTTACCAGCATTATTTTCTTCAAATGATAAGTTAACAAATTTAATTTTAAGTGAAGGTATAAAAACATTTGATCCGCTATGGAATTTGCCTTTATGGAGTCCTTATAAGTCTTTGTTAAAGAGTGATATTGCAGACTTAGCAAATATTTCTCCTGGTTCCTACGGTGGTGCAATCACAGCAGCATTATTTCTACAGCATTTTGTTAAACCTACTACCAATTGGGCTCATATAGATTTATTTGCATGGAATCTAAGCTCTACTCCCGGCAGGTCTAGGGGAGGTGAAGTCATGGCGGCAAGGGCAGTGTTCAATGCTATCAAAAAAATTATAACGGAAGATTAGAATGCTTAATTATATTGTAAGAAAAATTAGTAGCCTTTTTCTCTATCTATTAAACCAATAGGATTAGTGTTATTATTAATAGAAATAAAGTTTTTATAAAAATTTTCTGCATTATTTAAACTAGGTTTAGTTAGACCAGCTACATGAGGGGTAATTATAACCTTTGGGTGGTGCCATAGTTTGCTATCTGAATTTAGGGGTTCATTTTCAAATACATCTAAAATAGCACCCTCTAGAATGTTTTCATTTAGTGCTTTTATAAGATCGTTTTCAATTACCGTATCACCTCTTCCTATGTTTATAAAGTATGCATTATTCTTAAACCTAGTAAATTTTTTGAAGTTAAATAAATTTATAGTTTTATTAGTTGATGGAAGCGTTGAAATAATTATATCAGCATTTTTTAGTGCGTTATCTAATTGTTTATTTCCAAAGTAAACTTTTATATTAGAAAATTTTGATTCTAGAGTAGCTGTTTGTTTCCAGACTTTTATTTTAAATTCTAATGGAAGGAGATATTTTGCGATAGATTGACCTATGCTACCATATCCCAAAATTAATATAATAGTTTGAGAAGTTGATTTGTGTTGTAATTGTTTCCAAATTCTATTTTTTTGAAAAACTATATTGTGATGTATATTTCTGTGACACATAAGAATGGATAGAACTGCATAGTGTGCCATTTGGGTTGTAAGTTCTGGATCTACAAGTTTACAAATTTTTATATTTATTGGAGGATTCGTCTTTAAAATATGATCAACACCCGCACCCAAGGATTGAATTAATCTCAATTTAGGAAAGTCAGACCAAATATGTTTTGGAGGATTCCAGGCTATAATAGCTTCTATATCTTTAAAACTATCTTTTTTTGAAGGCCATGCAAGTAGTTCAATATTTTTTTTCAATAGAAGTTTTTTCCAAGGTTCCAATTTGTCTACTTCTGAGTAAAAGGCAATTTTATGTTTCAATTTTTTGCTCTAGCATTTAATTATAATACTTTGTAATTTATTGAGATGCTTTAATTAAACTTTTAGTATAGTGATGATTTGCATTTTTAAAAATTATTTTAGTAAGTCCCTGTTCCACAACCTTCCCATCTTTCAGAACAATAATACTATCCGAAATAGATTGTACCAAATTTAGGTCATGGCTTATAAATATATATGTTAAGTTGAGGTCTTTTTGCAGCTTAAGTAGAAGATTGATAATCTGAATCTGAACTGTAATATCAAGTGCTGATGTAGGTTCATCTAAGATAACAAGTGCAGGTTCTACAATTAGTGCTCTAGCAATTGCTATACGTTGTCTTTGTCCGCCCGAAAATTCATGAGGATATCTATACATAGTTGCTGGATCCATACCCACTTTTTTTAGTATTTTTTCTACTTTTATTTTTATTTTTCTTTGCTGTATGTTTAATCCACTTATTTCTAAACCTTCTGCAATAATATTATATACAGGTAATCTTGGGCTTAGAGAACCATATGGATCCTGAAAAATATATTGTATATTTTTTCGGTAAGGTCGCATTTGATTCCAATTAAGTTTGTCAATTTTTATACCATTAAAAATCAATGTACCTTCTGATTCTATAATTTTAGCAATAGCTTGTCCTATACTTGTTTTTCCAGAACCAGATTCTCCAACAATTCCAATAGTTTGACCTATTTTTATATCTAGATTTATATTATTTACAGCTATAATCTCGTCTACCTTTTTTCTAAATATTCCCTTATATACAGGAAAAGAAACTTTAATATTTTTAGCAATTAAAATAGAATGATTATTGAATCCTTTTCTAGAAATATTCTTCTTAGGAATGTTTTGTGTTAATAAATTTTTAGTATGATTTGTATTAGGTGATTTGAATAGCTTAGACTTTTCGCCGTATTCAATGATTGTTCCCTCATGCATTATATAAACATTTTTGGCCATTTTTTTTACAATTCTAAGGTCATGTGTAATAAGTAATACGGCCATACCTATTTTTTTTTGTAAAGATAGGATTAAGTCTAAAATTTGGTCTTGTATAGTGACATCTAGGGCAGTTGTAGGTTCATCTGCTATTAATAAATCAGGTTCACAGGCTAATGCCATTGCTATCATCACTCTTTGCCTTTGACCTCCAGAAAGTTGATGTGGATAAAAATTAAAGCGTTTATCCTTACCACCCAATCCAACGGTATCTAAAAGTGCAATAACTTTTGATTTGGCTATATTTTTTTTCATATTTTTGTGTAAACACAATACCTCTAAAATTTGATTGCCAATAGTATGAATTGGATTAAGAGACGTCATTGGTTCTTGAAAAATCATAGAAATATTATTTCCTCTTATTTTTCGAAGCAATAATTCAGATATATTTAGGATTTGTGTGTTTTTAAAAAATATTTCTCCTTTTGGATGGAATGCTTTTGGATAGGGTAGCAGACCTAAAATACTTAAGGCAGTAATAGATTTACCAGAACCAGAATTACCTAATAATGCTGTGGTTTCACCTTTTTTTATGTCTAAGGAAATAGAGTTAACAACATTGATAATACCTTTTTCAGTTTTGAAAGATATAGCCAGATTCTTAATTGTTAGTAAGTTAGAATGCATCAGGAATTATCGCGTCCGTATAAATCTTCTAATCTTTCTATATCATCTTCTCCTAAATATTTTCCACTTTGCACTTCAATTATTACAAGAGCTTTTTTATAAGGATTTTCTAATCTATGAACTTCTCCTAGGGGTATAAATGTGGATTCATTTTCTTTTAATATAAAAGTTTGTCTTCCACGAGTAACTTTTGCTTTACCTGATACTACTACCCAATGTTCAGCTCTTTTGTGGTGTCTTTGAAGGGATAGTTTTCCTCCTGGCCTAACTATTAATTGCTTTACTTGGTAATTGTTACCTTGTCCTATAATTTCGTAAGATCCCCAGGGTCTATTTTTTTTAAGATGCTGAAAAGCTTCAGTTCTACCTACTTCAGTAAGTTTATTTTGTATCATTTGGATGCTTTTCGAATCTCCCCTTGGGGTAGCCATAACAACATCCTTTGTAGCTACAGGGTTGATATTGGAAATATTGGAAGCCGTTAGTAAAATACCTTCACTATAAAAATGACA
>CAYMQD010000012.1:0-2713 GCA_964392475.1 uncultured Alphaproteobacteria bacterium | reverse complement strand
CTTGATGCGGGGTTTAGCTTCATGGTGCAGGACCCTAGGGGTATCATGGCGCGGTTTAGAGCTATATCCTTAGCTACCAACTTGCGCATATAGCGCATCATTTCTGTTTCGGAGTGGTAACGCTGGAAGATCGGATGTGTGAGGTAGTTCCTAGGACGGAGCAGAGGGGTAGGAATGTTTTCTCTAACCTCGCCATCCTGTTCTTCGATATTCAATATATTTGATGCGTTGGTTGCGAAGACTTTCCACAGTGTGACGATGTTGCGGCGACGCGTAGTTTCATCCAAAGATATGCCTAGATGGTCGCGGTCTACCACCCTCAGGTTGATCATTTGTTCACGAGCCCGAGCAGCGATACGGTCAGCCTGTCCAGGCACGCGGACAGTGATGGTATCGAAAAAGGCCGTATGAACAATATCGAAACCAAGTTTTTCCAGACCATTGGCTGTAATTTGTGCCATTCGGTGAATTTTTTTTGCTATTTGTCGAAGGCCACGCGGTCCATGATACACGGCGTAAAACCCGGCCATTATGGCAAGCAAAGCCTGCGATGTGCAGATGTTGGAGGTAGCCTTCCCACGACGAATATGTTGTTCTCGAGTTTGAAGGGCTAGTCTTAATGCCGGACGGCCCAAGCTGTCGATGGAGTAGCCTATAATGCGTCCTGGTATATGTCGGCGGAATTCTTCACGCGTGGCAAAGAAGGCTGCGTGTGGACCGCCATATCCCATAGGAACGCCGAACCGCTGGGCCGAGCCGACCACAATGTCTGCATCCATTTCACCCGGTGGGTTGAGGATACATAGTGCCATCAAGTCGCTGGCTACGATCACACGAGCATTCAAACTATGGGACGTATCTATAATCTGCTTTATGCCTTGCACTGCACCAGAAGAACCTGGGTATTGTATTAGGACGCCAAACAGATCTTTGTCGGGAAAATTTTTATATGGGTCGCCAACGATAAGCTCAAACCCAAAAGCTTTGGCACGCATTAGCAATACTGCGAGCGTTTGTGGATGTATGTCTTCACCTATAAAGAAGCGATTGCTCTTAGTCATGGAGATCCGGTATGTCATTGCCATAGCCTCGGCGGCCGCCGTTCCTTCATCAAGCAGAGAGGCATTAGCGAGTTCCATGCCTGTTAGGTCTACAACCATCTGTTGGAAGTTCATCAAGGCTTCCATCCTACCCTGGCTAATCTCAGCCTGATAGGGTGTATAGGCTGTATACCAGCCAGCGTGTTCGAGTACGTTTCGTAGCACAACGCTGGGTGTTTTTGTACCGTAATAGCCCATACCGATCATAGAAGTGAATACTTTGTTACGGGAGGCTATGTGTCGAAGGTAATCAAGTGTGCCACGCTCGGTATTTGAACAACCGATGGCTATGGATGATTTGTCGTGAATCGTCTCTGGGACTGTATTCTCTATAAGCTCGTCGATTGAAGTGACGCCGACAACTTCTAGCATACGTGCCACGTCTTCATCGGTAGGGCCAATATGGCGCCGGATAAAATCATCACGCGCTTCGAATTGCGCTAAAGTTTCTGCGGCCATTGCTTGTTTTTCCTTAGCTTAAATTTTTGATAAAAGCATTATATTCAACTTCATCCATAAGTTGATCGAATTCTGATGTATCGGTGAGCTCTATTTTGAAGATCCAGCCGGCACCTGTTGGGTCTGAGTTCACCATTTCAGGAGCATCTTCTAGGCTGCCGTTAATTTCGATGACCTCGCCGGAGGTTGGACTGTAGATCTCATTAGCTGCTTTGACTGACTCTACAATTCCAGCTTCATCACCCTTATTTAGTTTAGCCCCAACTTCTGGCATTTCTACGAAAATGACATCACCTATCTGTTGTTGAGCAAAAGCGGTGATGCCGACTTTGCCAATATTACTTTTGACAGTGATCCATTCATGTTCTTCAGAATATTTTGTGGTCATTGGAGCAGCTCCTAATTTTTGGTTGAAAAGTACCTATGTGGAACAAAGGGAAGCGCTTTGACGGTAGCTGAAACATGTGATTTCCGTATTTTAAGCCTCAGTGCTGTATCTGATATGGACAAAGCATTCGGTACGTAACCAAGGGCCAAAGGGCCCCCAAAAGTTGCGCCAAAGCCGCCGGAAGTAATGTTTCCAACCTTGTTATCGTCCTTGTCGAGGATGGCAACTCCTCGGCGCGCTGGTGCGCGACCTTCTGGGATCAAACCTACTAGTCTTCGCCTGGGACCATACTTAGACTGGTTCTGAATGGTTTTGGCTCCAAGGAAACTACCATCCTTTAAACGTTTATTGTTGATGGTCCAATTTAACCCAGCCTCCATGGGAGATGTAGTTTCATCAATATCTTGGCCATAAAGGCATAGACCTGCTTCCAGGCGTAGCGAGTCACGGGCTCCTAGACCCGCGAATTTTATATCAACTTGATCAAGTAGTATGCGTGCCAATTCCTCCGCGTTTTCACAAGCGGTAGAAATTTCGAACCCATCCTCCCCAGTATATCCGCAACGGCTAATTGAAACGGCTTTGCCTGCTAGTTCCGTATCTATAAATGTCATGAACTGCATATTGGTAACTGTGCTATTTAGCCTTGATAAAACTGTGACCGCAGAAGGTCCTTGTAAGGCCATAAGAGCGAGGTCTTGCTTATGCTCTATGGTTAAATTGTCTCCAAATCTTTGACGGAGGTGTGTTAAGTCAGCATCGGTAC
>CAYMQD010000011.1:0-3344 GCA_964392475.1 uncultured Alphaproteobacteria bacterium | reverse complement strand
AGGTGAAGAATTGCACTGGAGCCTCTCGGTGCTTTTTGATGCGATGCCTGCATTATCATCTAGACATAACGCTACGCCTACTCAGGCATCTCGACCATACGATGTTGACAGAGATGGGTTAGTGATTTCTGGCGGAGGAGGAGTAGTGGTTCTTGAAGAGTCCGAGCGGGCAAAGGCTCGCGGAGCTAAAATCTACGCCGAGTTGACGGGCTATGGAGTGAGCTCTGATGGCTTTGATATGGTGCAGCCCTCGGGGGAAGGTGCCGTGAGATGCATGAGAATGGCGCTACCTGAGAAAAGGACAACCGTAGATTATCTAAATACCCATGGGACGGGAACCCCTGTTGGAGATGCGAAGGAGCTGCAGGCAATTAAAGAAGTGTTTGGTAATGGCAATGAGGTTCCGTATTTCAGGTCGACTAAGTCTTTAACAGGGCACTCTTTGGGGGCAACAGGCGTTCATGAGGCCATTTACTCCCTACTGATGATGGAGGATGGTTTCATAGCTGCTTCGGCTAATGTGGAAACTCTTGATCCAGAAGCCCAGGATTTACCGCTTGTTGTCGAAACGAAAGAAGGCATGGTCCTCGAAACTATAATGTCGAACAGTTTTGGTTTTGGTGGGACCAATGTGTCACTAACCTTTTCTCGCTTTGAGCGCTAGTGAGAGTAGCCTGCTATTAACATGTTCAAAAAGTCATCGGGCCTATTACTAAAAGACAAAAAGGGCCTGATTATGGGCGTTGCCAATGAACGCTCACTTGCGTGGATTGCGGCTGCTGCAGCCAGTCGGGCGGGGGCCAGGTTGGCATTTACGTATCAGAACGAGGCCATGGCCCGGCGTGTGATTCCCTTAGCTAAAAGTGTCGGTGCTGAAGCCACAATTCCATGCGATGTGGCTCAAATTGGTGAGATTGATACCGCCTTCGAGGCCTTATCACGTTGCTGGAAGACAATCGATTTTGTTGTTCATGCTATCGCGTTTTCGGATCGGAACGAGCTTAAGGGCAGGTATATGGATACAAGCCGCGATAATATGGATGCTAGCATGATGGTGTCTTGTTACTCTTTCACTCATGTTGCTAGGTGCGCTGCCCGGATCGCAAATCCTGGAGCGAGCTTTGTCACTTATACGTTTGGAGGGTCACGTTACGTGGTTCCTAGCTACAATGTTATGGGGGTGGCTAAAGCAGCCTTAGAAAGAAGTGTGAGCTACCTTGCTGCTGATTTGGGGTCAGCCGGCATCCGGGTGAATGCGATCTCGTCAGGGCCCATGCGAACTCTATCTGGCGCTGCGATCGGGGCAGGGAGAGCTATACATCGTTGGGCTCGGGAAAATTCAGCTCTGCACCGAGATCTTGACGCAGTGGATGTTGCAAATACCAGTCTGTACTTGTTTAGCAGCCTATCCTCTGGAGTCACTGGTGAGATCCATCACGTTGACAATGGCAACAACATCGTTGGGGTGCCGCCCCGCGGCGACTGATAACCGGATAATATACCTTTGGTCTCAAACGGTTTTTATTCCAGCCTGATATTTTGGTTCAGGCAAGACCCTTGCGGCGCACCAATCTAACTGTCAAACTGCTAGGCAAAACATTTGGTTGCCATTATGACGATTCCGGGCCACGTTATTGATTCCAAAGCATTACTCCGAAAGTCGCATGTCCGTCCCACTCGGCAACGGCTGGTCTTAGCGGGGTTACTGTTTCGCGGAACAAACCGCCATGTGACAGCCGAAGAGTTGCATCAGGAGGCGCATGCCTGTGGTTTTAAGATGGCTCTTGCTACCGTCTACAACAGCCTGCATTCCTTTACAAATGCAGGCTTGCTTCGTGAGGTGGTTGTCGACACAGGGCGTCGATACTTTGATACTAATGTCAGTCATCACCATCATCTCTTAAGGGAGAAAACTGGCGAGTTGGTGGACGTGGATCCTGGCAAGTTAGAAGTCGTTGGTCTGTCGGGGCTCCCACGAGGAACGTCCGTTCGACAAATTGATATTGTGGTACGCATAAAATAGCTTGCGTGACTACACGTTTAGAATGATTCTAAAGTATTGACTGGGTGCTTATAGCGTTGCATATTTAGTCCACTGAGCGCCCGCACAGGCAACGGCCTGTGGCTAATGGTCGTTTTAATTACATTGAGAAGGGAGTGGTTAAGCATGAGCCTGTCAGGAACTAAAACTGAACAAAATCTCAAAGACGCTTTTGCGGGGGAATCGCAGGCTAACCGTAGATATTTGTTTTTTGCGCAAAAGGCGGATGTTGAGGGCTTTAACGACGTATCCGCTGTATTCCGGTCCACAGCTGAGGGAGAGACAGGTCACGCCTTTGGCCATTTGGAGTTTCTAAGCGAAACTGGTGAGCCGGCTACTGGTGAACCAATAGGGACTACGGCTGATAACCTGAAAGCGGCGGTGGCCGGCGAGACGCACGAGTATACGGATATGTATCCGAGTATGGCCAAAGCGGCCAGAGAAGAAGGTTTTGATGAGATAGCTGACTGGTTTGAGACTTTAGCTAAGGCAGAGAAGTCCCATGCAGGAAGGTTTCAGAAATCCCTTGATGGCCTAGGTTAATTTTTACCAGACCCACTCTAAACAGTTGCTCGGTGGTCGGCTAAGTTTGTGTGAGCGAACTTTGAATAATTAGGAATTGTTGTATGGAAGGTGGCCTGGGGGCTCCCGTGCGGAATGCGCACGGCCTCGAACAGCCGAATTACTTTGATGAGGTAGAGTTTGAGGTAGAAGCTAGGCGGGTATTCGATATCTGCCATGGGTGTCGGAGGTGTTTCAATCTTTGCGAGAGTTTTCCTCGCTTATTTGATCTAGTGGACGCTAGCGAGAGCGGCGAAGTTGACGGGGTGTCCGCATCTGAGTTTGGGAGTGTCATGGATGCGTGCACTCTTTGCGACATGTGTTTTATGGTAAGTTGCCCATACGTTCCACCACATGAATTCAACCTTGATTTTCCTCACTTGGTGCTGCGCTACAGGGCGATACAACAGTCCAAAGGAGAGGACTCTGTCATTGATAGAGAACTCACCAAAACCGATAGAAATGCAAGACTGGCTTCCCCGATCTGGTGGGCGGTTAATTGGTTTACGAGTACGGGAAACAAAGTATCCAGAATACTATTGGAGAAACTAATATCCATTCACAGGGGTGCTAAGTTACCCAAGTATTATCGGAAGACCTTCTCACATATTGGTGTTCGAGAGAGAGCATTGGTCGATGAGACAGCTCCGGCCTTTGGTCGCAAAGTAGTCATTTTTGCAACCTGCTTCGTTAATTATAATAATCCTAAAATTGGTAAGTTATTTCGAAAGATTCTCGCTCT
>CAYMQD010000010.1:0-4395 GCA_964392475.1 uncultured Alphaproteobacteria bacterium | reverse complement strand
GAAAAAATTTCTCAATTATCTGACAACAGAATAGAAGTAAAAGTTTATGGTGCTGGAGAAATTGTTCCTGCATTTGAAGTTTTTGATGCAGTACGTGAAGGTATTGCAGAATTAGGATATGGCTGGGATGGGTACTGGATTTCTAAGCATCCCGGGGCAGCTTATTTTGGAGGGATTCCTGGTGGACTTAGTCCTTCTGAGCAGATGTCATGGATATTGTATGGAGGAGGTGAAAAACTCTGGAATGAATTATGGATGTCATTTGGAATAAAACCTTTTTTAGCGGGTATTAATCAGACGGAGATGTTTGGATGGTATAAAAAGCCACTTAATTCTATAGATGATTTGAAAGGTTTAAAAATAAGGATGGCAGGTCTTCCAAGCGAAATCCTAAATAGAATGGGTGCTACTGCAGTTAACATTCCTGGAGGAGAAATAATGAGCTCTTTTCAAGCGGGAGTTGTTGATGCAGTTGAGTGGGGTGGCCCTTGGATGGATCTAGCTTTTGGTTTTCCTAAAATTTGTAAGATATGTTATGCTCCTGGGATACATAGTCCAGGCGCTAGTCAAGCGTTGTATGTTAATAAAGAAATTTATGATACTTTAGAAGACGATTTAAAAGGAATTATTCGTGTTTCTGCCGAAAGTGCAGCTTCTAATTTATATGGCGAAGTGATGTATCACAATGCAAAGAGCTTTAAAGTAATAACTAAAAAATATAAGGTTAGCTATAAATTACTTCCAAAAGACTTAATAAAAGAATTTTTGAGGATTAGTGAAGACGTAGTAAACGAGAATGCAGAAAAAGATGTTTTATCAAAAAAAATATACGCTTCTTATAAGGAATTTTTAGATCAATCAAAAAAAATAACCGTGTTTCAAGAACAAGGATATCTAAATGCCAGGGCAGGTTAAAAATAAAGTCAATAGGTATAAGGTATGAAAAACAAATATAAATTTTTAAAATGTAAAATGGTTAATAATATATTAACTATCCGACTAAATAGAGCCAGCAAGAAGAATGCCTTGTCGAATGAAATGAAAAAAGAGTTAATTAATATAGCTCAAGATATAAAAGACAATAGTTCAATTAGAGTAGTGATACTTCATGGGGAAGGAGATTTCTTTTGTGCTGGCAATGATATAATAGAGAAAGGAAGTTTTGGTCATGGAAAATCTTTAATAGAAGCCAGAAAAATTATTAGATTAGGTCCAGATATGATACGCTCTTGGTCTTCAATTCCAACGATTACGATTGCTGCAATAAATGGGGGGGCCATAGGAGGAGGTTTTTCTATCGCCCTAGCATGTGACTTTAGAGTTTTATCAAAAAATGCCTATTTTAGAGCTCCTGAGGTAGAATTAGGTATACATTTTTCATGGCATTCACTTCCTAGATTAACTTCGCTAGTAGGTCCATCTCGAGCTAAGAGGATTGGTGCTTTGTGTGAAAAAATAGATGCTAGCCAAGCTTTTGATTGGGGTTTATGTGATAAAATTTCATCAGATCCATACGATAGTTCTCTTAAATGGGCAAAAAAAATTTCAAAATTACCGAATATAGCTCAAACTATGGTTAAGGAATCGATAGAAAGATCATCCTATTATATTGATGACGGATATCGTGATGTAGATCAGGTTATGTTATCTCTTTCAGATCCTGAGTCAGTGAAAGCCAGAAAAAAGTTGGGTAAAAAAATACAAAACAAAAAATAATATATTTTTGAAATTTTCTATTACTTCCTATAGAGCAAGTGGTAATGCTGTACGTTGAATAACTTTCTTTAAAGCAAATGATGAACGTATGCTTGATACGCTATCAATTCTAGTTAAATGTTTCTTTAAAAATTTCTCAAAGGCCTCTAAATCGCTAGTTACTACTCTAAGCAGGTAATCAGAGTCTCCTGTCATTAAATATGCTTCCATAACCTCTTTTGACTTTACTATTTTGTTTTCAAATATAGCTAAGGAATCTTCGTCTTGTTTAGATAAAGATACTTGTATAAATACGTTTACAGGTAAACCAACCAAATTTTGATCTATTACAGCACTGTAATGGCTTATATATTTTTCTTTTTCAAGTCTTTTGACTCTTCTTAAACAAGGTGATGGAGAAAGTCCTACTTTTTGTGCTAAGTCAATATTAGATAGTCTCGCGTTTCTTTGGAGAGCTTCTAAAATTTTTATATCTATGTAATCTAAATTCATTTTTAGCATCTTATTTTAAATTATAGTTAAATTATTAAAATTAATTGCTAAATTAACCTAAATTTTAATTAAAAAGCAATAAATTAATTTAGTTTTTGGTATAAATTAATTTATTTTCTTAAAGAGCTTAAATATGTCTAAAAATGAAAATATGTTTTCTATTTTACGTCAACTAGAACTTAAAATAGCTTGGTTGTCAGCTTGGATAGTGCATTATGCGAATAATATAAGGGACAAAAATTCAAGTATTAAGATTGGAGGGCATCAGGCTTCTTCCGCATCAGTCATTTCTATACTTTCTGGTTTATATTTTACTATATTGAAGCCAGAAGATAGAGTTGCTGTAAAACCACATGCTAGTCCTGCCTTTCATGCCATCCAATATATTTTAGGTTTGCAAACAAAAGAACAATTAAAAAAGTTTAGGAGTCTAAACGGAGCCCAGGCATATCCATCCAGAACAAAGGATTCTACAAGAGTAGATTTTTCTACAGGATCAGTTGGGCTTGGGGGGGCCATCACCTTATTTGGATCATTAATTCAGGACTATATTTTTTCGCATAAATATATTAAAAAATCCAGTAATCTAGGACGTATGGTTGCATTATTTGGGGATGCTGAACTTGATGAAGGCAATGTTTATGAGGCCCTTCTTGAGGGTGCAAAACAAAATATCAGAAATTGTTGGTGGATAATTGATTATAATAGACAAAGTTTGGATGCTATTATATCCGATAGATTATTTATTAGAATTGGTGATTTATTTGAATTAATGGATTGGAGAGTCATTACAAAAAAGTACGGCAAAAAATTAGAATCTATAGCTAAAAAAAAAGGTGGTAAAAGAATTCTTCAATGGATTGATAATTGTCCCAACGACTTATATGCAGCGCTGACATTTAAGGGTGGTCCTAGTTGGAGAAGTCATTTAGAAAAAGATTTAAAAGGTGATAAAAGTACATTAAATCTCATCAACAATATGAATGATGATGAACTCAATAATCTCATGACAAATTTAGCAGGAAACGATATTGAATCGGTAGTTGAAACTTTCAATTCAGTTAAAGATGATGATATTCCTACTTGTTTCATATTTTATACTGTAAAGGGATATGGTTTACCTCTTGCTGGACATAAGGATAATCATGCAGGTTTATTAAACACAGATCAGATGGATATATTCCGAGCTAGTATGAAGATTGAAGCAGGTAAAGAGTGGGATATATTTTGTGGATTAGATATAAAAGAAGATAAAATAAAAAAATTTCTTTGTGATATTCCATATTTAAGAAATGAAGAACCAGCTGAAGATATAAAAATACTAGATGTTCCAGATATGAGTAATTTTAAATCTCTTACTAGAAAAAAATCAAGCACTCAAGAGGCTTTTGGACGTTTGTTAAATGAATTAGGTAAAGGAGATACACAATTAGCGAAAAGAATTATAACAGCTTCACCAGATGTAACAGTTTCTACTAATTTAGGAGGATGGGTAAATCAAAGGAAAATTTATAATCGTAAAGAAAAGGAAGATATTTTTAAAGATGAAAAGGTCTTGTCTGCTCAATCATGGCATACATCACGTTCTGGTCAACATGTAGAGTTAGGCATAGCTGAAAATAATCTTTTTTTGTTTTTAGCAGCTGCAGGGCTGTCGCATAAGCTTTTTGGAACTAGGTTACTACCAATTGGAACAATATACGACACCTTTATTCAAAGAGGTTTAGATGCTTTAAATTATGCGGCTTATTTAGAATCAAAATTTATTCTTATAGCTACCCCTTCGGGTGTTTCTTTAGCGCCTGAAGGGGGTGCACATCAATCAATTGCTACCCCATTAATTGGAATAGGACAACCAAATTTAGTTGCGTTAGAGCCTGCATATGTTGATGAGTTAGCTGTATTATTTAAGTGGGCTTTGGAAGAAATTCAGAAAAAAAATGGGAGTTCAGTTTATTTTAGGTTGTCTACATTACCTTTAGACCAGCCTAATAGGATTCTAGGTTTAGATCTTATATCTGATATAATAAATGGTGCATATTGGAAACATTATCCTAAAGAAAATCCGGAAGTAATTATTACATACCAAGGTGTTTTAGCAAAAGAGGTAGAAGATACATTTGAAAATATAAAAGATGAATTGCCTCGAGCGGGAGTTCTTGCAATTACATCGTCTGATAAACTTTA
>CAYMQD010000009.1:0-4756 GCA_964392475.1 uncultured Alphaproteobacteria bacterium | reverse complement strand
AATCATTCTATCCTTGGTGGCAGTGTTCGTAGTTCTACTGGTAGGAATTACTGGAAAGCTTCGGGGTGGTGATTTTAATCGGAAATATGGAAACCTCTTGATGAGGAACCGGGTTGCCACCCAAGGCCTAGCTATAATATTAATTCTACTCTTCGTTGCCGTTACCAGAAACTAACCAAGAAATACGCAAGAACGGAGAAAAGTAATGGATCCCTGGATTGAATTTGCAGACCGTTGACTTAGGTCCACCGATATGGCACTGCAGCGGTTGCTGATTGGTGCATGAATAGCACCTGAGAGTGAAGAATTCGGCTTCCACGTGAGGAGAAAGTATTCAATGAAAGCACTAGTCGCAGTCAAGCGGGTTATAGACTACAACGTCAAAATACGCGTTAAATCTGATGAGACCGGGGTCGAAACTACGAATGTAAAAATGTCCATGAATCCGTTCGACGAAATTGCGGTTGAAGAGTGTGTGAGACTGAAGGAGTCTGGAAAGGTGGACGAAATAGTTGCAGCCTCTTTTGGTCCTCAGCAGTGCCAAGAAACACTACGCACCGCTTTTG
The DNA here is from genome assembly GCA_964392475.1 of uncultured Alphaproteobacteria bacterium. GTDB lineage: Bacteria > Pseudomonadota > Alphaproteobacteria > TMED109 > TMED109 > CAYMQD01. The sequence continues at coordinate 4,190 of CAYMQD010000009.1, read as the reverse complement.
CTATGGGCGCGGACCGCGGCATACACGTTCTAACAGACATCTTTCTCGAGCCTTTAGCCGTCGCCAAGCTGTTAGCGAAAATCGTAGAAGAGGAACAACCACAACTAGTTATATTAGGCAAACAAGCTATCGATGACGACAGCAATCAATGCTGTCAGATGCTGGCGGGTTTATTAGGATGGAGTCAAGGGACTTTCATCTCGAAACTTGAGCTTAGTAAGGAAACTGCAGAAGTAACACGTGAGGTAGACGGTGGACTAGAAACTTTACAAGTCACATTGCCAGCAATTCTTTCAACGGACCTTCGTCTAAATGAGCCTCGCTATGCCTCACTGCCAAATATCATGAAGGCTAAGAAAAAGCCGATCGTTGAAAAATCTCCTGAAGAATACGGTGTTGATATTAATCCTCGTTTAGAAATGCTTAAAATAACAGAGCCGCCAAAACGATCAGCCGGAATTATAGTTCCTGATTCAAGCACTTTAGTAGAAAAGTTGCGGGATGAAACGGGAGTAATTTAATGAATAGCATCATCATAGCAGAACACGATAGCATAGAACTTAAACCAAGCACTCTAAATACTGTCACTGCAGCCAACCAGCTAGATTTTCCAATTGATATCTTAGTAATAGGAAGTGATTGCCAAGGTGTTGCTGAAGAGGCTGCACAAATATCAAATGTCCGTAATGTGCTTGTCGTCAACCAAGAAACATATGAACACCAGCTCGCAGAAGAAATAGCTCCCGTCGTTATTTCTATTTCGGCCGATTATAGCCATATATTCTGCCCTTCTTCCACTTTTGGAAAAAACATCATGCCACGAATTGCTGCCCTTTTGGATTGTCAGCAAATATCCGATATTACAGAAATCCAGTCTGATGATACTTTTGTACGGCCAATTTACGCTGGAAATGCCTTGGCGACTGTCCGTTCGCACGATTCTAAGAAGATTATCACTGTCCGCACCACAGCATTCAAGGCTGCGGAACTTTCGGGAAATGCTCAAATTACTTCAGTGTCATCAACAACAAAAATTGAATTATCCACGTTCCTACGAACGGAAATATCGAAATCAGAAAGACCTGAACTCACCTCGGCAAAAATTATAGTTTCTGGAGGCCGTGGTATGCAAAGTGGCGAAAACTTCACTCTCCTTGAATCTCTGGCCGACAAACTCGGAGCTGCTGTGGGGGCATCCCGCGCTGCCGTTGATGCAGGCTTTGTTCCCAACGATTATCAGGTGGGACAAACTGGAAAAATCGTTGCCCCGGAACTCTATATCGCTGTTGGAATATCTGGAGCAATCCAACATCTGGCGGGAATGAAGGATAGCAAAATTATCGTTGCCATTAATAAGGATGAGGAAGCACCAATTTTTCAAATTTCAGACTACGGTATTGTTGGAGATCTGTTTGACATAGTTCCTGCACTTACCTCCGAACTAGACAAATAATAAATCAGCTTGAGACCCGGAGTATTTTCATATGATTAACAAAATTGGTATCATAGGTGCAGGACAAATGGGAGCCGGAATAGCTCAAATTTGCGCGCTGTCTGGACTGGAAGTAACCATGACAGATGTAGGTGAAAATGAACTAAACCGTGCAATCAAATCTGTCGAGAATGGGATTGACCGCCAAATTGCCCGAGGAAGACTTTCCGAAGAAGAAAAGAACTCCGCGCTTCAGCTTGTTAATACAACTTGTGATATGAATAACCTTGGTTCCGTGAATCTCGTCATCGAGGCAGTAACCGAGCAAGAACAAGTGAAAACGAATATTTTTAACCAACTTGCTACAGTGCTTGATAAAGAATGCCTGATTGCTACGAATACATCTTCTATCTCTATTACCCGCCTAGCGGCTTCAACAGATAGGCCCGATAAATTTATTGGAATGCACTTTTTTAATCCTGTGCCCATAATGCAATTAGTCGAGCTAATACGCGGTATAGCCACGTCGTCGGAGACCTTCGACCAAATAAATGATCTTACAAAAAAGTTAGGGAAAACACCGGTAAGGGTAGAGGACTCCCCAGCCTTCTTAGTAAACAGGATCTTGCTGCCCATGATTAACGAGGCAATATATACTTTACACGAAGGAATCGGCGATATAGCAGCGATCGACTCAGCCATGAAGCTCGGGGCTAATCATCCCATGGGACCACTGCAACTGGCTGACTTCATAGGGTTAGATACCTGCCTCGCTGTCATGCACGTATTATATACTGGTTTTTCAGACAGCAAATATCGTCCATGCCCGCTACTAGTTAAATATGTTGAAGCTGGGTGGCATGGTCGAAAAACTGGGCGTGGTTTTTACGATTATTCCGGAGAACAACCCGTCCCAACCAACTAATAACCAAATATATCACTAAATGCCTTCGATAAACGGCCCAATAATAGTCATTTGATAAGGGCAAGCAGCTTATACACCATCGTCATAGTTCAAAACTGGATTCAAAGCTTGTTCTGCTTCAGCCAAGCTGAGGTTTTTTCTTCGTGCGTAATCCTCTACTTGGTCGCGCTCTATTCTCCCTACCCCAAAATATTGACTATCTGGATGGCTAAAGTAAACACCACACACTGACGCAGCTGGCCACATCGCATAATTTTCAGTCAGTTTCGTGGCCACGCACTTCTCCGCCTCTAAAAGGCTAAAAAGATTTCTTTTTTCTGTATGATCTGGGCATGCAGGATACCCAGGAGCTGGCCTTATTCCCTGGTAAACTTCTTTAATCAAACCCACGTTGTCAAGATTCTCAGTTGTCGCATAGGCCCAGAACTCCTTCCGAACGCGCTCATGCATATGTTCGGCAAAGGCCTCAGCCAACCGATCTGCAAGAGCCCTGACCATAATCGCATTGTAATCATCATTGCTTGATTCAAAATCTGCTACTGCCTCCTCACAGCCATGACCCGTTGTGACAACAAAGCCACCAATATAATCTTTCACACCACTTTCCACGGGAGCCACAAAGTCAGCAAGCGCGTAATTAGAGCGAAGCCCTTCCCTCTTCATTTGCTGACGTAGCGTATGAAACTTAGCACGTTCCCTTTTCCTACTCTCGTCCTCAAATAATGATATATCATCATCAATCGTAGAGTTTGCAGGCCAAAAACCTATTACGGCCCGAGCTTTTAACCAGTTTTCGTCCACTATTCTAGCCAACAAAGCTCGAGCGTCCTGATATAAAGATACGGCAGTCTTACCTACCACTTCGTCATCAAGAATCTCGGGAAACTTACCTGCTAATTCCCAGGTTTGAAAAAATGGACTCCAATCTACATATGCAATTAACTTCCTAAGATCATATTGCTCAAAACACTTTAATCCAAAGAATGTTGGCTTGGGAGGCGCATAGGCAGCCCACTCTATTTGAAGTTTATTATTTCGCGCCTCTTTTAAAGAACATTTTGTAGATCTCCTGGTTCCAGCCTTGTGCTCTATCCGGATGCGTTCGTATTCGTCTTTCAGGTCAGCGAGAAAAGTTGGACTTTCAGTAACCGAAATGAGTTTACCAACCACTCCTACGGCCTTGGATGCATCACTCACATGAATAGTCGCCCCGGAGTGGCTAGGAGCGATTTTCAGTGCTGTGTGGACTCGGCTAGTAGTCGCTCCTCCAATCAATAACGGCACCCCCAGTTCCACGCGGGAAAGCTCCTTCGCCACAACCCTCATCTCGTCCAAACTAGGCGTAATGAGCCCAGACAAACCAATAATATCTACGTCTTCTTTTTCCGCCACTGACAAAATATCCATCCATGGCTCCATCACACCGAGATCAAGAACCTGATAATAGTAGCACTGAAGAACCACACTCACAATATTCTTTCCAATATCATGAACATCTCCCTTAACGGTCGCCAAAAGGACCTTTCCAGCGCCAGAAATATTTGTGTTTCCCCGTGCCCTTTCTTCTTCCATAAAAGGAGTTAAATAAGCAACGGCCTGTTTCATAACCCGTGCACTTTTTACCACTTGGGGAAGAAACATTTTCCCATCGCCAAATAATTCGCCAACTTCTCCCATTCCCTCCATTAAGGGCCCTTCAATAACATCAAGTGGACGGGGGAGTTTCTGCCGTGCTTCTTCAGCATCTTCTAATATGTACTCATTAATACCTCGAACCAAAGAATGTCTAAGTCGCACCTCTACCGCTGCGTTTCGCCACGAGAGATCAGCCAC
>CAYMQD010000008.1:0-3715 GCA_964392475.1 uncultured Alphaproteobacteria bacterium | reverse complement strand
AAATTTAGTTAATAAAAAGCAAATTTTATTATCTAAGAAAGTTTCCAAATTAAAGGAACAGAAGAAAAATATTGAACTTCAGCTTCAGAATCAACTTGGTATATCAGCACTTAATGTAGCAGATATAAGAGAGAATAAAATAAGAATACAGAAAATGACAAAGGAAGCTAAAGAATTAAATAAGCTCATTCAAAAGTTATCAGAAAATACTTTTTTAAAAGATAAAGATGAATTTACCAAAACTACTAGTATCTCTCAATTTACTCCTGTTAAAGGGAAAATTATTGTAAAAAAAGCTTCCCAAAACATTAATGAAGGAATAATTATTGTTACATCTAAAGGAGCAAGTATAATTGCACCTTTTGCGTGTCTCGTAGTGTATGCTGGAAATCTAAAAGGTTATGGACAAATGTTGATCCTAGAGTACAAAGATAATTATCATATAGTTCTTTCCGGACTATCTAGAATTAGTGTAATAGTTGGTGACTGGGTTGAACAATATGAAGAATTAGGAATAATGAGTAAAGTTAATGAAAAACCAGAAGTATATATAGAAATTAGACATAAAGGGTCACCAATAGATCCAAATAAAATACTTATAGCTGAATATAAATGAATTTTTTCTTACCAAAATAATAATCAGAAATTAATAATAGAATGGACTTGAGTAATGACTAAGAAAGCCGAAAAAATATTTTTTAAATATAATATATTTTTAGTATTACCATTAATATTTAGTATTTTTACTTTAAATAACAATCAAACTTATGCTCAAGGAGCAGAAACCTACAGACAGCTAAACTTATTTGGTGAAGTTTTTGAGCGAGTTAGAAGAGAATATGTTGAAGAAGTTTCTGATGAAGAATTAATAGAGTCTGCTATTAATGGTATGCTACAATCTTTAGACCCACACTCTAGTTATATGACTGCTAAAATTTTTAAAGAAATGCAAGTGCAAACAAAAGGAGAGTTTGGGGGTTTAGGTATTGAGGTAACCATGGAAAATGGATTTGTTAAAGTTGTATCTCCTATTGATGATACTCCTGCAGCTAGGGCAGGAGTTCAATCAGGAGATTTTATAACTCATATAGATGGAGAGTCTGTTTTAGGTCTTACTTTGTCTGAAGCAGTAGAAAAAATGAGAGGACAGGTTAAAACAAAAATAATAATTAAAATTGCTAGAGATGGCGTAGAACCTTTTGAAGTAACTATTATCAGAGATATAATAAAAATCAGATCGGTAAGATCAAAAGCAGAAAATAATGTTGCATATATTCGTATTACTTCGTTTACTCAGAAAACATCAGAAAGTCTGTTAGAAGAATACAAAAACTTAGAATCTGAAATTGGCCCAGACTTAGCTGGCGTAATAATTGATTTAAGAAATAACCCTGGAGGTTTACTAGATCAGGCAGTAGCTGTATCTGATGCTTTTTTAAATAGAGGAGAAATAGTTTCAACAAGGGGAAGGAGAAGTGCATCTGATCAAAGGTTTAATGCAACTCCTGGAGATATAACTGATGGACTACCCATTGTTGTAATGATAAACAGCGGTTCTGCATCTGCATCTGAAATTGTTGCAGGAGCCCTCCAAGACCACGAAAGAGCTTTAATTTTAGGCACAAGTTCATTTGGGAAAGGCTCTGTCCAAACGATAATGCCAGTAGTAGGAGATGGAGCTATGCGTCTAACTACTGCAAGATATTATACTCCTTCTGGCAATTCTATACAGGCTAAAGGAATAGAACCAGATATATTTGTACCACAAGCAAATTTAGAACTTGTCAACCCTAACGCAGTAAGAAGGGAATCTGACCTAAGAGGTCATCTTGATGATTCTGGATCCGTAGATGATTCTAATGAATCAGATTTAGAAGAGGTATCTGACGAAATAAAAAATGAAGCAGAAGAAACACCTGAAGTTAATACAGATAATAATATAGATTTGGAAACAGACGATTTAAGCCCTAATGGAGAAAGTGAAAATTTAACTGAATCAGATTATCAGCTCAACAGGGCTATAGATCTTGTTAAGGCCATTTCTATATATCAAAAACGTTCCCAATGAATACTAAGATAGAAAACTGGAGAAAGGGTGTAGGAGTTTTTTTGCTTAATGCGGAAAATAAGATATTTGTAGGAGAACGCATAGACAATTTAGGGGCGTGGCAAATGCCACAAGGAGGTGTTAATGCTGGAGAGTCAGTTAGGTTAGCTGCCGAACGCGAATTGCTTGAAGAAACTGGAATTTCAAAAGCAGAATTTTTAGCTGAATCGCAAAAATGGTATTATTATAAAATTCCTAAAGAAATCCAGCAAAAATTGTGGAACGGAAAATTTGTAGGTCAAAAACAAAAATGGTTTGCTATGCGCTTTAAAGGAAATTCAGAAGAAATAAATTTAGCTTATTCTGACAAGCCTGAATTTAAATCATGGAAGTGGATAGAACCCTCAATAGCAGTCAATTTAATTGTCCCTTTTAAAAGAGAATTATATATGAAAATAATTTCTGAGTTTTCAAAATTTGTATAACTGGAATAAATTTAACTATTTTTAGCGTCTATCATAGCCTTATATAGTACAATTTTTTTATTTATCTCAACTTTTTTGTTTTCATCACTTTCTGTTAAACTATTCTCTGCGTCTTGAATTTTTTGTTTACACTCTTCGACATCTATATTTGAAATCAAGATAGATTCTGAAACTAAGGCAGTACATATATTTTCTTTTATTTCTGCAAAACCATCAGCCACAAAAACCCTATCTGAAATTACTTCTTTATCCTCAAAAACTTCTATAACACCTGATCGCAGTGATGAAACAAATAAAGCATGATCTTTTAAAACAGAAAAGTCCCCTTCTGATCCCGGTAAAACCACCATTTCTACTTCTTTAGAAAAAATTATTCCCTCCGGGGAAACAAGTTCAAACTTAATCGTATCTGACATTTTAAATTCTTTTAATTATTTTTATCTAAATTTTTAGCTTTTACAATTGCTTCCTCAACTGTTCCTACCATATAAAATGCAGATTCTGGTAAATCATCAAGCTCACCCTCGCATAATTTTTTGAAACCATTTATAGTTTCTTCAAGCTCCACAAATTTTCCTGGAAAACCAGTAAAAACTTCTGCTACATGAAATGGTTGTGATAAAAATCTTTGAATTTTACGGGCTCTAGCTACAGTAAGTTTATCCTCTTCAGAAAGTTCATCCATGCCAAGTATAGCAATAATATCTTGCAAAGATTTATAGCTTTGCAGAATCCTTTGGACCTCTCTTGCTACTTTATAATGCTCATCTCCTAAAATTCTTGCGTCAAGTATTCTAGAAGTTGAATCAAGAGGGTCAACAGCAGGATATATACCTAGCTCTGCTATTTGCCTAGATAAAACAGTAGTAGCATCAAGATGGCTAAAAGAAGTTGCGGGTGCAGGATCAGTTAAGTCATCAGCAGGGACATAAATTGCCTGCACAGATGTAAGTGACCCGTTATTTGTTGTTGTAATTCTTTCTTGTAATTTTCCCATATCAGTGGCTAATGTTGGATGATATCCCACAGCTCATGGGATGCTGCCTAAAAGAGCTGACACTTCTGATCATGCTTGTGTAAATCTAAAAATATTATCAACAAAGAACAATACGTCTTGTACTTATTGGTCTCTAAAATATTCATCTACTGTTAAGCCTGTTAAACCTACTATTGATCTTGCGAC
>CAYMQD010000007.1:0-14071 GCA_964392475.1 uncultured Alphaproteobacteria bacterium | reverse complement strand
AATGCTATTTGTAGCGTGAATTAAATTTTCTATAACGCCACTTTCTAATGATGAGTGCCCAGCTTTCTCTACTATTTTTAATTTTGATTTTCTCCATACTTCAGACAATTTGTATGCGTTACTAGGTGGACATATTACGTCATATCTCCCTTGGATAATATATCCAGGTATTTCTGCTAATTTTTTTGCATTATTTAAAATTTCAAAAGGCTTAAGAAACATATCATTAAGAAAATAATGATTTTCAATTCTTGCTAGTGCTAAAGCTTTTTTATGGTCCTCAGATAAGACTTTATCTGATTCGGTATTAAAATTAGCACATTCATTTTCATAATTGGTCCAAGAAAACGCAGCAGGAATGTGCACTTTTGGGTCGGGGTTATGAAGAAGTAATTTATAGGCTGATAATAATTTTTGAACGGAATTTGTATTTTTTAAATTTACTTGTGATGAAAATTTGTTCCAGCTTTCCGGGAATATTGTTCTCATTCCTATTATAAACCATTCTATTTCTTCCTTGGTTCCAAAAAAAATACCTCTTAAAATCATACTAATAACTTTTTCTGGATATTTTTCAGCATATAATAGTGCAAGGGTCGAACCCCAGGAACCTCCAAAAAGTACCCACTTGTTAATACTCAAGTAAGTTCTTAATAACTCTATATCTTCAATTAGTAGCTGAGTGTTATTATTTTGTATATCTGCATAGGGGTAAGAAAAACCACAACCACGTTGATCAAAAAGAATGATTTTAAATTTGTTTGGATTAAAAAACCTTCTATATATTGGGTGGCAACTTGCACCAGGTCCTCCATGTAAAAATAAAAGAGGCATTGAATCAGGGTTTCCTGATATTTCCCAATAAATACTATGGCCAGATTTAACCTTTAAGTAACCAGATTTGTAAGGCTTTATAGATGGAAAGAGCTTTTTATCGTTCATTATATTTATGTATAGAAACCTTCATATGATTTTTATGTTTCTAAAAAAATACCATACTTTCAATATATGATATATGTATGTATTGTTATATAGTTATTGTGATGTTTATTTATGATCTGGATTAATGAATAGTAATAAAACATACACTAAGTATAATACGAATAACGTATTAGCACTTCTTGGCCCAACCAACACCGGTAAAACCTTCTATGCTATAGAGCAGATGCTCAGTTTTAAATCAGGTATGATAGGCCTTCCTTTGAGGCTATTGGCAAGGGAAGTATATGATAAAGTGGTATCTAGAGTTGGGGTAATGAATGTAGCTCTGATAACTGGAGAAGAAAGTAAAATACCTTTAGGAGCAAAATATTTTATTTGTACTGTGGAGGCAATGCCAACAAATAAGCAGGTTGCTTTTTTGGCTATTGATGAAATTCAATTGGCAATAGATCCGGAGAGGGGACATGTATTTACAGATAGAATTTTAAATGCAAGAGGAGAAGAACTAACTCTATTTCTCGGTTCTGATACAGTAGCTTATTTAATAAATAAATTGCTACCTGTAGCAAAAATTAAACACAAAAAACGTTTTTCTAAATTAGAGTATTCGGGGAAGAAAAAGTTATCCAACTTGCCTCCTAGAACTGCTGTAGTAGCTTTTTCTACTACTGATGTTTATTTTTTAGCAGATTTTATGCGGCGACAATATGGTGGGGCTGCAGTAGTATTAGGGGCGCTAAGTCCAAGGGCTAGAAATGCTCAAGTATCAATGTATCAAGCTGGTGAGGTAGATCATATAGTAGCGACAGATGCAATCGGACTAGGCCTTAATATGGATTTATCCCATGTAGCCTTTGCATCAACTCAGAAGTTTGATGGTTTTCATAGGAGAAGTCTATCTTCCTTGGAATTAGCACAAATAGCAGGTCGGGCAGGTAGGTTTAAAAATTATGGTACTTTTGGGGAAACAAGCGATTGTAAGCTATTTGACAATAAAATAATAAATTCTATCGAAAGCCATGAATTCAGTCCATTTAGTTACATATATTGGAGAAATTCTAATTTGGATTTTTCTAGCTTAGAACGTTTGTCTAAATCTCTTACAGTATCTTCTAATTCTAACTTATTGATGCTTTCAAAGAGAATTGCAGATGATGAACAATCACTTAACCAGCTAATGATGAATACGCTTATTAAGGATAAAGCTACTAATAGAGATTCAATTCAATTGCTCTGGGAAGTCTGTGCAATACCTGATTATAGAAAAAATCTTGATGGTACGCACGTGGAGTTGATGGTGAAAGTATTTGTACAGATGCTTGATTTTGGTCATCTTTCCTCTAGTTGGATAATAAAAGAACTTAAGCTATTAGATCGTATTGAAGGAAGTATAGATTTATTAGTTTCTAGATTAGCGCATGTGCGTGTATGGAATTATATTACGAATAGATCTTCCTGGGTTAATTCTGGAGAGAGCGAAGATTTAAGAAATCAAGCTAAGCATACAGAAGAAAGGCTTTCAGATGCTCTTCATGATAAGTTAACTGCATCTTTTGTAAATAAGAAGGCTACTTTCCTTCAACAAAGTTTAAACAGAAAAAATTTTAATAATACAATTCTTAATGAAGAGGGTAGCGTATTTCTAGGAAACAACTACATAGGAAAGCTATCTGGGTTTAATATATATTATGATTCAGCATCTGAACATGTTGACTTAAAAAAGAAACTTAACTTTTGCAGAAAAATACTTCCTTCTCTAATTAGTTCAAAACTTAAATTTTTTATTAGATCTAAAAATGATGACATTGTTTTATCCAATGATGGAGTTATTAAGTGGAGAAATGAATGTATAGCTTATTTAGTATCAGGAGAAAAATTACTAAGACCTTCTTTTAGATTATATGGAGAAGATTTATTAGATGATCGAACCATAAAGTTTATAGAAGAACGTATATCAAATTTTTTAGTAGAGACTATTTTTTCTTCCTTTCAGCCTTTGTTACAGTTGGATAATGCTAAAATTAAAGGAGTTTCAAGAGGAATTGTTTTTCAGCTAAGAGAAGCAAACGGTCTTTTATCTTGCAGTAAAGCAAGAACAGAATTAAAGGCATTGACAGCTCAAGACCGTAAAGATTTAAAGAATTACGGTATTAAAATTGGAAGAGAAAATATTTGGATTCCCTCTTTATTTACAAATAAGAGGATAAAAATTGGATGGATGCTAGCTCATATATATTTTAATAGGAAATTACAAAGGTTTCCTCATAGGGTCATTGTAAAGGCAAACACAGATTTAAAAGAGATATGGGCGATAGTGGGTTATAATTTAGTCTCTAATTTAGCAATAAAAGCAGATTTTTTAGATAAAATTTCTTTAAAGCTTAGGTATTATTCTAGAAACAAAATTCAATTTTTAAAAATTAACGATATTATCAATGGTCAAAAGTTAGAACCAGGATTAATAAATGTTTTAATAAATAATTTAGGATATAAAGTAGTTTCTAACGGTAAGAAAAAGATGATTTATCCTTTAAGCAATAACAAGAGGGGTACCAAAAGATTGTTTAAAAAAAATAACGAGTTTTTTTCTGTTTTAGCGGGACTTTAATCATTGAATTACTTAGATTTTTAATGACTGAAAATAAACCTGATAACATCAGAATTGATATTTGGTTGTGGCGAACGCGTTTTTTTAAAACTAGATCTAAAGCACAAAAGAATATCCGGCTAGGTTGCCGACTGAACAGTAAAAAGGTTTTTAAACCTTCCAGTCTTTTAACGATCGGAGATGTAATTGTATTTTCAAGAGAAGAAAATACCTATGCTTTAAGAGTTTTAGAGCTTGGTAATGGAAGGAAATCTTTTAAAGATGCTAAATTATTGTATGAAAAATTATAATTTTGTCTCTTAATTAATTATTAATTTTTAAAGATTAAAATTGACTGATACTTATCCATCTTGTTATATCCTTTTATGAGTTGAATAGGAGGCGAATATGATAGGTGCTTTTAAACGCCTCATATCAAAGACCAAAGATATAGATGAAATAAGTCAGGATTCAGATATTAGGCTTGCATGCGCAGCTTTGCTATCTGAAGCGGCGAGTATGGATATGAACTTTGGTGACGATGAAAAAAAAGTAATTGTTGAATTACTACGTAAACGGTTTGAAATTTCACTTGAAGAATCTCAAGACCTTTTAGAATTAGGAATGAAGGCTGCAGAAAATGGCAATGATCTATTAAGCTTTACTAAAAAGATTAAAGATGCTTGGAATTCTGAGGAAAGAACTAAATTTATAGAAATGTTATGGAGGGTAGCTATAGCAGATGAAGTTATAGATCCATATGAAGATATGCTAATACGAAGAGTAGCTGGTTTAATATATGTAAATGATAAAGAACGCGGTGAGGCAAAAAAAAGAGCGTTACAAATATTATAAATTATATGGGGAGTATCTAGAGTTATGACATACGTAGTTACAGAAAATTGCATTCGCTGCAAATTTATGGATTGTGTTGAAGTTTGCCCTGTTGACTGTTTCTATGAGGGTGAGAATATGCTTGTAATTCATCCTGATGAATGTATTGACTGTGGAGTTTGTGAGCCAGAATGCCCTGAAGAAGCAATCTTGCCTGATAGTGAAGAAGATGGACAAAAATGGCTTGAATTAAACACTGAATATTCAAACAAATGGCCAAATATAGTGAGAAAAGGAGAACCTCCAGAAGATGGGGAAAGTTTTCAGGGAATGGAAGGTAAGCACGATAAGTATTTTTCCGGGAGTCCTGGAACAACTGAAGAATAAAAATAAAAGGTGAAAATAAAATTATGCTAAAAGAAAAAAATATTGATGAGGATACCTTTGTAATTGGCGATGAAATTATATATCCCACTCATGGACTCGGAATAATAACTAGTCAAGAAAAAGAAAAAATATCAGGTATAGAAATTGAAATGTTTGTGATAAGGTTTGAGCATGAAAAAATGACTTTAAGAGTTCCTATAGAAAAAGCCCATATTTTCGGGATGCGTCACATATCAAATAAAAAAGAAATGAAGAAAGCTTTGTTGATTTTAAAAACACCATCTAATGTTAAGCGAACGATGTGGAGTCGAAGGGCACAAGAGTATGAGACCAAACTAAATTCAGGAGACCCTATATTAATTGCTGAGGTTCTAAGAGATTTAAATAGGTCTGATGATGATCCAGAACAGTCTTATAGTGAGAGACAGCTCTATGAAGAAGCTTTTGAACGCTTAGTTAGGGAGATGGCAGCTGTGGAACAAATAGATGAAGATTCAGCTAGCAAACGTTTAGAGAGTATACTAAAACCTTCGTAATTTTTTAACTTTCAATAACTATATTTACTTAAATTGGATTTAATGATGAGTAAAGCTGGAGTTATTAATTGTAAAAGCTCGTTCGAGTTAGATGGAAAAAGCTATGAATACTATAGCTTAAGTATACTGTCTGACCAGCTTGGAGATATAAGTCGTTTACCTTACTCGCTTAAAGTAATTGTAGAGAACATATTGAGACATTCGGAAAGCAATGAATATGCCTTAGAACATTTGCAAGCAATCAAAAGTTGGTTAGCTAGTGGAACAGAAAAAAAAGAAATATTTTATAAGCCTGCAAGAGTTCTTATGCAGGATTTTACAGGAGTTCCTGCGGTTGTAGACTTGGCTGCGATGAGAGATGCTGCCGTTGATTTTGGTTTTGATGCAAATAAAATAAACCCTTTAACGCCAGTAGATTTAGTTATAGATCATTCAGTAATGGTGGATAAATTTGCAAATAAAGAAGCATTAAAAATTAATACAGAAATTGAGTTTTTAAGAAATAAAGAACGTTATTCTTTCTTAAGATGGGGCCAGAAAGCATTAAAGAATTTTAGAGTTGTACCTCCAGGAAAGGGAATTTGTCATCAGATAAATCTAGAATATTTATCACAGGTTGTTTGGGTATCTAAAGAAGGCGATAGAACAATACTATATCCTGATACTTTAGTTGGTACCGATAGCCATACTACAATGGTAAATGGACTAGCAGTGTTAGGTTGGGGTGTAGGAGGAATAGAAGCAGAAGCAGCAATGTTGGGGCAACCAATTAGTATGCGTATACCCGAAGTTATTGGTGTAAATTTAAAGGGGGATATGCCAGAGGGTTCTACTTCTACTGATTTAGTGCTAACTATTACTGAAACCCTAAGAAAATTTGGTGTTGTAGGAAAATTTGTAGAATTTTTTGGACCAGGATTAGTAAACTTATCACTTGCAGATAGAGCTACTATTTCAAATATGGCTCCTGAATATGGAGCAACTTGCGGGTTTTTTCCAGCTGATGAAGAAACTCTTTCCTATCTTTTAGCTTCGGGTAGGGACATAAATCACGTAAAAATGGTTAAGAAATATTTAAAGCTTCAAGGTATGTGGAAAGATGAAAATCTACAGTTCCCTGTTTTTTCTGAAACTTTAGACATAAATATGTCTCAAATTAATCCTTCTCTTGCAGGTCCTAAACGGCCACAAGATAGAGTCGATTTAGCAAAAGTTTCACAGATAGTAAAAACAAATCTCTCTAAACAAAAAAAAATATCAGAATCACAAAATTTTCCTATCAAAAATGGAGATGTAGTGATAGCTGCTATAACAAGCTGTACTAACACTTCTAATCCTAGTATAATGATCGCAGCAGGTTTATTAGCAAAGAAAGCTATTGAGAAAGGCCTTAAGACAAAGCCATGGGTGAAAACATCATTAGCTCCAGGAAGTCAGGTTGTTGCTGACTACTTAAAAGCTTCAAACCTTCTTGAACCTCTTGAGAAATTAGGTTTCCATATAGTAGGCTATGGTTGCACTACTTGTATTGGAAATTCAGGTCCTATAGAAGAATCTATATCAAAAGCTATCAGAAAAGGAGATCTTGATGTAGCTGCAGTTTTATCAGGTAATAGAAATTTTGAGGGAAGAATAAGCCCACTTATAAAATCTAATTGGTTAGCTTCACCACCTCTAGTAGTGGCTTATGCTCTTATGGGAACAACTAAGCATGATATAACCGCACAACCTATAGGTTTAGATGATAAAAATATGCCGGTAATGTTGAGTGATGTCTGGCCATCTAGCAAAGAAATCCAAGAAACTATAAAAACATCTTTATCTGCAAGTTTATTTAAAAGTAGATACTCTGATATTTTTAAAGGCTCAAATTACTGGGAAGATATATCCGTTGGTGATAGCTTAAATTATCCATGGTCTCCATCAAGTACTTATGTCCGTTCACCTCCTTATTTTGTTTCTATGAAAGAAGACCTTGATCCTTTGGAAGATATTTTGAATGCACGTGCGTTATTAATTTTAGGAGACTCTATAACTACTGACCATATATCGCCGGCTGGTGCTATTAAGTCAGATGGATCAGCTGGAAAGTATTTATTAGATCGTCAAATACCTGAAACAGATTTTAACTCTTATGGCGCAAGAAGAGGGAATCATGAAATAATGCTCAGAGGTACTTTTTCTAATATACGAATAAAAAATAAACTAGTTCCTGGAACCGAGGGAGGTATTACGAAATACTTTCCGAGTGAAGATATAATGAGTGTATATGAGGCATCAGAGCTTTATGCAGAAGAGAAAACCCCATTAGTAGTAATAGCTGGAAAAGAATATGGTACTGGGTCTTCAAGAGACTGGGCTGCCAAGGGTACGAAGCTTTTAGGGGTCCAAGCAGTAATTGCAGAAAGTTATGAGCGCATACACAGATCTAATTTGATAGGTGTAGGTATACTTCCTTTTGAGTTTAAAAATGGTATAAATGCAAATACATTGAAACTTGATGGAACAGAAACTTATAGTATTACTGATCTTAATACACGTTTAAGACCTTCAGCCGAAATGACCTTAACAATTTTGAGATCAAATAATAAATTAGAAGAAATCCCCGTTTTATGTAGGATAGATACTATGATGGAATTAAATTATTATAAGCACGGGGGAGTCTTACAGTACGTGCTAAGAAAAATATCAAAATCATAGTTTTTATGGATTAAATTTATATTTTCTTTAGGCAAATAAATATCATGAGAAAGTCTCAATCCAAAAAAAATATAATACTTGAAGCTAAGAATATTAGTCTTTCTTTTGGAGGAATTAATGCTTTATCAGGAGTAAATTTTTCAGTTAAGGAAGGTGATTTTTTTTCTATCATAGGGCCCAATGGTGCAGGGAAAACTTCAATGCTTAATATAATATCCGGGAGATACAAACCATCATCTGGAGAAGTTTATTTTAGAGGGAGTAATATAACCAATCTTGCTACTAACAAAAGAGCAGACTTAGGTATTGGGAGAACTTTTCAAAATTTAGCATTATTTAATAACATGTCAGTATTGGAGAACATTTTAGTTGGAAGACATCATCTTTTAAAAGCTGGTTTTTTAAAGGGAGCTTTATATTGGTTAGGTGGGGCTCAAAAAGAAGAGATACTACATAGGACCGAGGTTGAAAAGATTATAGATTTTTTAGAAATTCAGCATATACGCCACTCTGAAGCAGGTAATCTTTCTTATGGGTTAAGGAAGCGTGTTGAATTAGCAAGAGCAATAGCCTTAAAGCCTAGCCTTATTTTATTAGATGAGCCAATGGCAGGAATGAATCTAGAAGAGAAGGAGGATATGGCTAGATTTATTATAGATATTAATGAGGAGTGGAATATAACTGTTATCATGATCGAGCATGATATGGCAGTAGTTATGGATATATCAAAAAGTATATTAGTTCTTAATTTTGGAAAAAATATCGCAGAAGGAAATCCACAGCAAATTACTAATAATTATGAAGTGAAAAGAGCTTATTTGGGAGAAAATAGTTGAAGAGTACTCCTGATACCCTTCCAAAGTTATTATTCTCAAATGGGTTAAAATATCCAGATGCAGTTGCAGTAAGGGAAAAAGATTTTGGAATTTGGAACACCTATACATGGTCAGAATGTTCAAAACAAGTATCTTATATAGGCTTAGCTCTTAGGGAGCTTAAAGTTGTTCAATCAGATGTAATAGGAATAATAGGAAATAACAGAGCAAGGTGGGTTTTTGCAGAATTGGGAATACAAGCTAATAGAGCGATAAGCATAGGTTTATATAAAGATGCTTTAGAAAATGAAATAGAATACTTAATCAAATATTCAAAATGTAAATTTATTTTTGCTGAAGATGAGGAGCAGGTTGATAAGATTTTATCACTTGGGTTATCTGTAAATAATTTAAAATATATTATTTATGATGATCCAAAGGGCATGAGAAAATATTCTGATAAAAGATTAATGACTTACGCAAAACTATTTGAAATAGGAAGAGAAATTTTTATCAAAGATCCAGAATCTTATATAAAGCTAATTGAAAATACACAAGCTTCTGATACTGCTATTTTGTGTCCAACATCAGGTACCACGGATAACCCAAAACTTGCAGAAATTTCACATAAATCTTTAATTGGACATACTAAAAATTACCTATTAGCTGATCCTAAAGACGAAACAGATGAATATGTTTCAGTGCTTCCTTTACCTTGGATAATGGAGCAAGTGTATGCAGTAGGTAAATGGTTAATATGTAGGATGAAAATAAACTTTGTTGAGAATACAGAGACTACTATGTCAGATTTAAGAGAGATAGGACCAACTTTTTTATTATTAGCGCCTCGATCTTGGGAACAAATAGCTGCAGATATCAGGTCTAGGATAATGGAATCTACGAGGATAAAAAGAGTTTTATTTTTTATTTTTGAAAAACTTGCTACTCTCTCCTTAAAAAATGGTGGTAGGTCTTATTTAGCTGATATTTTCTTATATAAATCTTTAAGAGATAGTTTAGGCTTTTCTTTTTTACGTTCAGCAGCAACAGGAGGGGCAGCTTTAGGGCCAGATACATTTCAGTTTTTTATAAATATGGGGGTGCCACTTAGACAACTTTATGGCCAGACTGAATTACTAGGAGCCTATACTATTCATAAGCGAGATGAAGTAGATTTTAATTCAGTAGGAGTGCCATTTAAAAATGTTAAAATACGCATAGATAATCCAGATGATCAAGGAGTAGGGGAAATAGTTTCACACCATTCTGATATGATGACAAGATACCATGGAGTTAAAAATAATAAAGATCTAGGTTTCGATAAAGATTGGGTAAGAACTGGAGATGCAGGATATATAGATAAGAAGGGTCATTTAATAGTTATTGATCGAATTAAAGATTTGGCTAAAACTTCAGCGGGAATTTCTTTCTCACCTCAGTATATTGAAAATAAGTTAAAATTTTCTACTTATATCGGAGAGGCCGCTATAATAGGTTCTAAGAAAGACTTTCTATCAGCAATGATATGTATACGTTATTCGGTAGTTTCAAAATGGGCAGAAAGACAAAAAATTCCATTTACTACATATTCTGATCTATCAGGAAGAGAGGAAATTTATAATTTAATGAATAAAGAAATAGAATATGTGAATAATACTTTACCTGAAAAACAAAATATAAAAAGATTTGTTATAATGTATAAGGAATTTGATGCTGACGATGGAGAACTCACTAGGACAAGAAAATTAAGAAGAGGTATAATTAGTAAGAGATACAGCAAAATAGTAAATGCAATCTATAATAATAAAAAAGCTATTGATATTAATACAACAATAAAATTTCAAGATGGTTCTAGTCAGAGAATCAATACTAAACTTAAAATTTATAATACTATTTTATAGGGCACAAAATGGCTTGGGAATTTCTTTCATATTTAATGATTAATGGATTTATTGTTGGAGCTCTTTATGGAGTTGTAGCGATGTCATTTGTATTAATATATAAGGCTAGTAAAGTGGTAAATTTTGCCCAAGGAGAATTTCTTTTAGTCGGGGCGTGGGCCTGCTGGTGGTTATTGACTTATTTCAATATTCCATTTTATGCAGCATTTATTACAACTCTTGTATTTATGTTTATATTTGGGATTTTAGTACAGAATATTATATTACGGCCTCTGATCGGGGAGCCAATAATTTCTGTTATTATGGTGACTATAGGTTTATCTATTTTTTTTCAAGCGCTAATGAAATGGATATTTGGAGTGTTTGCACAGCCTTTCCCACAAATATTTGCAAACCCTACCGTTAATATATTTGGAATGCAGATACAGTCGGTTTACATTATGAGTATAATTGTTTGTACATTCATCATGATATTCTTTGGATGGTTTTTCCATAAAAGTAGAATGGGTTTAGCAATGAGGGCTACAGCTTTTGATCAACAAGTAGCTCAATCAATGGGGGTTTCTATTCGCCAAGTGTTTGCTGTTTCTTGGGCAATTTCCGCCCTGGTTTCCGCCTTAGCAGGAGTTGTTGTTGGCGTAGTAAATGGTGTGTCATCGGCACTTTCTTTTTTTGGTATAAAAGTTTTTCCTGCTGTAATTTTAGGCGGATTGGATTCAGTTTTAGGTGCAGTTTTGGGAGGTTTAATTATTGGAATTTTAGAAAATTTTGCTCAATATATTGATGTTACATTTTTAGAGTGGGGTAATTTAATGCGCGTGATCCCTTTTTATATTTTAATATGTATTTTAATGATTCGTCCATATGGTTTGTTTGGGACTGAAGATATAGAAAGGGTTTAATAATCATATCATGTCAAAGGATTTAATTCGCGAATGTGGGGATTTTAGGACTACCTATTCGTCTGATTCGAGAATGTTTTCTGATAAGTATAGTTTTTACATTATTATTATAAGTGTGTTTTTATTATTATTAGCCCCATATTTATTAGATCAATATTTGTTAAGCTTACTTATTCAAATTGGTTTTCTAGGAATAGCAGCATTAGGATTAAATGTTTTAGTTGGTTTTACAGGTCAGATTTCTATTGGGCATGCAGCATTTTTTGGCTTTGGTGCATTTGCATCAGTTTGGATAAATAGTAGTGGAATTATTCCAGTTTGGGCCTCTATGCCACTTGCAGGATTAATGACGGCTTCTGTTGGGTTAATATTTGGCATTCCAGCAGCAAGAATAAAAGGGTTATATTTAGCAATTGCTACTTTAGCTGCACAATTTATACTTGAAGACTTTTTTTCTAGAGCAGAATGGTTCACTGGTGGAGTAGTAGGTGCATTAGCAGAACCATTGGTATTATTTGGATTTTACTTTGATACAGATGAAAGTTATTTTTATATTGTTTTATTTTGGGTTCTAGTCTCTTTTGTTGCTGTTACTAACATAATGAGAACTAGATCTGGCAGAGCCCTAATTGCCGTAAGAGATCACTATTTATCTGCAGAAATGATGGGTATAAATTTAACAAAATATCGTATTATGTCATTCGGTTTGTCTTCTTTTTTTGCTGGTCTTGGAGGTGCTTTATATGCCCATTATTTGGGTTTTGTATCTATAGAAGCTTTTACTATTTTGTTTTCTATTCAATTTCTAGCTATGATAATAATTGGAGGTTTGGGTTCTATAAGGGGTTCATTGATGGGGGCGGCATTCATGGTTTTACTTCCAGAAGTGATGGAATATTTTGTTAGGCTTTTGTCTGGTTCAAAAATAGACGAAATGTTTTCTATATCTTCTGCTATTCCATTTATTAAAGAAATGGCAATTGGTTTAGCTATAATATTGTTTTTAATATTTGAACCAAAGGGTCTATCATATCGTTGGGGGCAAATTAGAGCTTGGTTTAAGTTATACCCATTTTCTTACTAATCTTTATTTTGTTGATTCATTGGAGGACAAAATGAAAAAACTTTTTACTAATTTTATTTCTGCGATTATTTTAATTGCTAGCCATGTTTCTGCAGAGGATATACCTGTAGGCCATTTGGTTGATTTTACTGGAGCAACTTCAAGTGTGGGAAAACCTTTTGGCCAAGGTGTAGCTGATGCAATTTCATATATAAACAATCATGGTGGAATATCAGGGAATTTAATAAATTCAGATATGGGTGATTATAGTTATCAAGCCCCAAGAGCAGTAGCTACCTATAAAAGATGGAGATCTAGGCTAAATGTGGTAGCTGTTCAAGGGTGGGGAACAGCCGATACAGAAGCATTAATAGGTACGGTAGCTAGAGATGAGGTTCCATATTATTCAGCTTCATATGCAGGTCAGCTTACGGATCCAACAGGAGAGGCACCTAAAGCTATAAAAGCTGCTCCCTATAATTTCTTTTATGGTCCTTCTTATTCAGATGCTTGTAGGGCTTTGGTGTCTTGGGCTGCTGAACATTGGGAACAAAAAAGAAAAAATGTAAAACCTAAATACGTTCATATGGGTGATAATCATCCTTATCCTAATGCACCTAAAGAAGCTTGTGAGGAATATGCGCTAGAATTAGGCTTTGAAGTTCTTCCAGTGATAAATTATACTCTGGCCCCTGGAGATTTTACTGCACAATGTCTTACATTAAAACAAATAAAAGCCGATTATGCGTTTTTAGCTAACTCTTCAGGATCTACCATATCTCTTTTGAATGCATGTTCAACAGTAGGTGTTGAAGTACAGTTTATGACTAATGTATGGGGAATTGATGAGCCAGTAATTAAGGCTGCAGGAAAAGCGGCTGACGGTACAGTTTTTGCTGTCAGGACAGGAGTAGTTTGGGGTGGAGATGCTCCGGGAATGGAAACATTAAAAACAATTTCTAGAGAATCAGGAGAAGATGAAACCTATAGGTCAGTTCACTATTTAGCCGGGATATGTTCTGTTTTTTATATGAAAGAGGCAATGGATATGGCACAAAAAGAAGGAGTATTAACCGGAAAAAATATTAAAAATGCCATGTATAATAAAAAGGACTGGGTTCCAAAAGGGCTAGAAGGTGTTTGTTTGCCATCTAGTTGGACATCTGAAGACCATAGAGGCCTGATGACTGTACCTATTTATAGAGTAAAGGTAAATGGGGTTACTGCTGGGCAGGAATTAAAAACACTCATGGACAGCAAGGTTATAGAATTACTCAAGGAAAAAGTAATTACCTTGCCAAGGAGAGCAGAATGGAGAGGTTACTAAATTATTTATTAATTTTTAAAGTTTTTTGTTCGTAAGGTGTTGAACTATAAATAAAGTATTTAAGGTAAATATTTTGT
>CAYMQD010000006.1:0-2838 GCA_964392475.1 uncultured Alphaproteobacteria bacterium | reverse complement strand
GGACACTTCTATAGGCAACATTAATGAATTTAATCATAATTTTAGAAATTCTTCTGTAATATCTTTAGGTTACCTTACTTGGTCAGTTGGACAACCAACTGTTAAATAAATATTATTATTTCTATTTAAACTTATAAATTTATTTTTTTTCAATGGAGAGGTTTTCCAAAACGTTAGGAATAAGATCTGCTAGATCGTCAGCTATAAGGCCTATTCCTTTAATTAAAGCAGTTTTAGAATGTATCCATACTGCTGCCGTAGAAGCTTCAAATAATGGCATACCTTGAGCTAGTAAACCTGCTATAATTCCAGATAGTACATCACCAGATCCAGCTGTAGCAAGGTTCACAGAGGCATTATAATTTATCACAGCTTCACCATTATAATTTGCTATTACTGTGTCAGGTCCTTTCAACACTACTACTGTATTAAAAAGTTTGGCTGCGTGTATTGCCCTTTCTAAGCGATTGCCCTTTATTTTTGGAAGAATCCTACTTAACTCTCCATCATGAGGAGTAAGCACTACGTTACCTGATCGTTGTAAAATTGTTGTAAAGTCTTGAATATTATTTTGGAAAGAAGAAATTCCATCTGCATCTATTACAAGTTTCACATTTTGCTCAAGTAGACTTTTCACCATATCAATTGTATTATCAGAAACACCAAACCCTGGACCAATGACTAATGAATTAATTTTTTTTTTCTTGATTAATCTATTAATATGGTCTTTTGTAACATAAGGCTCCAACATGATTGACAGCAAAGTCGGAGCATAGGATTCTATCGCATTTTCATTTATAGCAATTGTAACAAGCCCAGAACCTATTCTTAGTGCAGCCAGAGCAGAAAGTCGCGCAGCTCCACCTTTATTTTTCTTTCCTCCCATAACTAATGTATGGCCTTTATGATATTTATGAATTTGTGAATTATATTTAGGAAGTTTCTCTTTCCATAATTCAGGAATGTTTACATAAACACTTGAAATAGTTTCATCATAGCATTCTTCAGGAATTCCTATATCCGCAATTATTATTTCACCACAATTTTGTCTTCCAGGGTATAAAAGGTGACCTCGCTTCAAAAATTCAAATGTTATTGTTTTAGTGGCGTTAATTGCAGCGCCACGCATTTCTCCAGAACTAGCATCAATCCCTGTAGGAATATCTATAGAAATTATAGGGACCATTTTTTGATTAATCTCTTTAACTAATTTCTGTTTACTAACATCCAAATCTCTCTTTACACCCGTTCCCAGAATGGCATCTACTATTAAATCAGGATTATTACAAAGAGCAGTTTCATAAGATTCAGCTGGAATAGAACATAAATCTTTCATTATTTTTATATCAGGGCTAATTTCTTTATTTTTATTTTCATAGCCTATTTTAACATTAAAACCTTCTGCTTGTAATCGCCTAGCTACCACAAAACCATCTCCACCATTACTTCCAGTCCCACACATAACTAGAACCAGACAAGGAGGGTAATTACTTTTAATAAAATTAGATACTGATCTTCCAGCTCTTTCCATCAATGAATGTTTGTTTTTTAATACTTTCAAAGCTAGAGAATCTAGCAAAAGTGACTGTTTACTATTTAATACATTCGAGTGAACTATGCCTGAAATATCCATGCTATTACTTGTTAGATCCCAATAACACAAAGATTATAATTATTTATGTTATTCTATACACAAACTCTCACTCTAACATAGAATATAATATTAATTTATATTACGTAACAAAACTGTAATTTTTTTGTCATAATTTAGAATCTCTCTGAGTATACCCTTTTAATAATTTGGTTTTTACTCAACATAAACATTGGGAGATCACTTAAAAATGGTTAATAAATTATTACGTATAGTAGCTTTCATTACTTTTACATCCAGCTTTTGTTTAATGGCTGGAACATCTTATTCCAGAGACCAAATCAACATAGTCGGCTCATCTACTGTGTACCCTTTTGCAACTGTAGTGGCTGAAAATTTTGGAAAAAAAAGTAGCTTTAAAGTTCCTAAAATTGAATCTACCGGTTCTGGTGGAGGAATGAAACTTTTTTGTGCAGGACTAGGAACTACTCATCCTGATATTACAAATAGCTCAAGAAGAATAAAAAAGAAAGAATTTGAAAAATGTAAAGAAAATGGTGTTGAATTTGTAGAAATTAAGCTTGGCTATGATGGAATAGTTTTAGCTAACTCCAAGTCTGCAAAAATATTTTCACTTTCTAAAAGGCATATTTTTCTAGCATTAGGAAAAGAAGTTCCAGCAGGTAACAAAGAGGGTGGCAAACTAATTACAAACCCGAATATAATGTGGTCTGACATAGATCCATCTCTTCCTAACATTAAGATTGAAGTAATAGGTCCTCCTCCTACCTCCGGTACTAGGGATGCTTTTAACGAGCTAGCAATAGAAGGAGGTTGTAAAACTTTTCCTGCATTAAAAGCTATCAAGGAGCAAGATAAAAATAAATATAAGGCTTTATGCAGAGCAGTTAGAGAAGATGGTTCTTTTATTGAGGCTGGCGAAAATGACAACCTTATAGTTTCTAAGTTGGTTGAAAATCCAAATGCTATAGGAGTCTTTGGATTTTCATTCCTAGATGAAAATACTGACAAAATTCAGGGGGCAATTGTAGATGGAGCAGAACCAACATTTGAAAATATAGCTTCTAAATCTTATGGTGTTTCCCGTCCTCTTTACTTTTATATAAAATCAGCACAGGTAGATTTAATACCTGTTATTAGAGATTATATTTCTGAATTTACTGATGAAGATACTTGTGGCCCTGAAGGGTATCTATCTGAAAGAGGATTAATTCCAATGCCTGATG
>CAYMQD010000005.1:0-7831 GCA_964392475.1 uncultured Alphaproteobacteria bacterium | reverse complement strand
CCAATAGCTCGATATACTCTTAAAGTTAGAGCTGGATTCCCATTTGATCTACCCTCTATGGCATCTTGATCTAACTCCTCATAAATATTAGCCACATCAGCTAAGGTTACCCTAACACCATCGTTATCATTAATAATTTCTACTTTTCTAATTTCTGAAACTTCATCTCTAATACCTAAAAGTCTAACTTGTTTTCTCTCTGATCCTTTAGAAATACCTGAAGGAGAATCTATAGATACTTCCGACAACTTATTTGATATTTTAAGAATATTGATCGCATTAGAATGAATTGACCCAGGAATAAGATCTATCATAATCTTTGGTTTTCTATCTCCTATTACATTTACTATGTCTATAACGTTCTTATATAGTATATCTCTAAGATCGTAAGCCACACTCCTTAAAATATTTTCTGAGACAGAACCGGTTATTAAGACTCTTCCAATGCTTTCATAAGGCACTATCCTTCGGACTTTTGGTTTCTCTGATTCTTCCGGAAAATTTGCAATTCTAGCAATTTGTCCCTCAATATCGGCATATGCTCTTTGTACATTCGTTCCATTCATAAGCTCTATAGCTATCTCTGCAGTACCTTCTCGTGCTGTAGAAGACACTTTTTTTACGCCATCTATAAATCTTATTTCAGGCTCTATTACTGCTATAATTCCATCTTCTACTTCTCCAGCACTTGCTCCTGACCATTTAATAGAAATAGTTACCATGTCAATATTATAATCAGGTAAAAACTGTGTATTATGTCGTGTTATTGCTATAAAACCTAAAATAAGCATTAATAGTAAAATTAATGTAGGCGCAGTTTTATGTTTGGCAAAAAAACGAATAAAAGTATTTTTATTCTCCATTATTTACTACTTCAACCTTTAACCCAGGGCCTATTCTCGTTATAGGAGTTATTACAAGGCTCTCTCCATCATATATATCACCTGTAACTAAAATCTTTCCTTTTGAAAAACCTACTACCTCAACAGATCTCTCTATAAGTCTATCGTTTTCAACAATATAAACTATACCCTCCTTATGAATTGCTTTTTCAGGTAATAAAAACACTTTAGATTTAGATGAAGTTTCAAATTCTACTTCAATAAAAGCTCCTGGCCTAAGAGAATCATTTTCTTTTAGATTTACTATTTTTGCATAAACATTTATACCCGCTGCTTTTTTATCAATTAAACCGTCTATCCTGGTAATTTTACCTGAATATTCATATACTTTGTCACTTGTTTCCCAAAATATCAGCACATTATGGCCAATACCTCCTTTTTCAGTCTCTATAAGACTAGAAAACACTTTTTCTCCAATAAAAAATCGAATTTCTAGATTTCTAATATCTGTAATTGTAGCAATTTTTTCATGAGGTCTAATTTCACTTCCTTCTTCTATAAATGTATCACTAAGAACTCCTGAAAATGGGGCCTCAATTATGGTATCATCTAAATCCTTTTTTGCCCTTTTTAGATTTGACTGAGCTTTTTCAAGATTAGCTTTTATAGTTGTTGCATTTTGATATTCCCTTGCCTCAGCCGCAACAAGCTTGGAGAGGTTGGACTTAGACTCTTCTAATGCCTTTTGAGAAATTATATCTCTAGATAATTTTTCTCTCCTCACCACCTCATTTAGTGCAAAGTTCTTTTGAAGCCTAGCTTCTGATTTAAGAACCATGCTAGCTTTAAGCTTTCCCTCTAAGTCCATAATATCTGCTTCAGCTTCAATTACTTTTTGTTTAAAATCAAAAGGCTCTAGTTCTAACAAAAAAGTACCTTTTTCTACTTCTACACCGTTTTCAAACAAATCAGAAACTCTATTTAATCTGCCACCAACCAGGGATCTTAAAATAATTTCCTTTGAAGAAATTACTTGCCCAAAAGCTTTAACAGATGGTGCTAAATTTCTGGATACAAGCTCAAGAATTTCTACAGGCCATACTTTCTCTTTAATTTTTATAGAAGTAGGTTGATCTTTTGAAAAAACAAACAACCCAAGTATCATAAAACCCACAAATACTATTAAAAATGATATAAGTGATTTTTTTGATGCTTTTATTAAACTTTTTATCTTAAAAAACATAATAGTTTTTATTACCCCAAATAAAAAAATATATAAGATTAGTTTTTAGGCAATGTTTTTTGCAGTTCTTTTAGAGCCATAGAAACTTTATCTTCTAACAGTTTCTCAAAATCTTTCCGGTTTCCCGTAATTTTTATTGGTTCTAAAATTTCCACATTCACATTACCTGAATATTTATAAAAAGCCTTAGAAGCCCATATATGGCCAGATAAGATCGCTACAGGAAAAATATTTGCCTCTGTTTTTTCAGCTAAAACACTTATACCTCTTTTAAAAGAAATTTCTTCCCCAAATTTAACCCTAGTGCCTTCAGGAAAAATAATCACTTGGCTTCCTTTAGAAATTTTTTTACCTATTATTTCAATTAAAAAATTGAGAGTCTTGAGTCTTTCTTTCCTATTGATAGGTATATGACCTGATCTTCTAACAAACCAACCATATATAGGAATCTTAGTTAACTCCTTTTTTATTACATAACAAGGATTTTTAAAAACAGTAACAAACAAAATTGTATCAAGCGCAGACTGATGGTTCGCTACTATTAAAGACCCTCTAGCATTCGGTACATTTTCTATGCCTTTTATATAAAAATTAACCCCCACTATTTTTTTAAGTAAATATATAGAGCTTCTTGCCCAATATATAGAAATATTTTTTGTTGCTCTTTTTGAAACTAAAAAAGGGAGTAGAAAAAAACCAACTATCGCAGTTAATCCATAAAAAAGCGTATTAAAGCATAATGATTTTATAAAGATAATCATATATGAACCAAGTGTTTTAAAAAGAATATTTGCAAATGAGCATAAATATATTTGAAATACTCATGTATCAATAATTTTGTAGTACCTGGCCATAACCACCACTCTTTAAGTTTTACACGCTCAGTATATACAGGAAAGGCAATAAATTTTAATTTAGGAACTATATAATTTAGAACTAAAATACTTCGTGGCATATGATAAGCCGAAGTAACAAGTAATATATTACGAAAAGCATTATTTTCAGCCCAAATTTTAATTTCCCTTGCATTTTCAAATGTTGTTCTAGCTAACCTATCTATATTTACTTTTTTCTGAATTCTTTGTGAAGATTAACCAAGTTCTTCTAGTGATGTTTTTTCCCCTACCCCAGTCACTAATAATTTAGTGTTTTTTTTATTTAATAATGCTTCTTTACCAGCATTTAGTCTCCCCTCTCCTCCTGTAAGCACAACAATACCATCAAATTCAATTTGATCATCTGATTTTACAGGAAAAGATTCAATAAAACTGTTTAAGGAAAATACAAAAGTTACAAAAAATGAAATAAATAATATCAAGGTTAATCTAAAAAAGCTCACGGGGTATCCCTTAATATTTCTCTTATAGATATCCAGCTAGATAAGAAACTCATTACCATAGAATTTATTACAATTATTAGAATCGATAACATAACATTATGAGAATAAAAACTTTCCTGTAAGATTACTCTCGCGACAAATAATGAACAAATATAACCAAACGATGAGGCTAAAAATATAATCAGCCAAGAAGACAAAACAGACCTAAAAATAAGAATTTGATCACTTGCTCCCAACAATCTCTCCAGTTTTAATTTTTTTTTCTCATGAAAAACATTTTTTCTTACTAAAAACCCTATCAAAAATAAATAAATTATAATAAAAAGCATTATAATAATATGGTTTTCCCACCTGTAACTTTCTTTAGATTCATCAGTTAAGACTACCCAAGAATCTGGCACTGTTAATGAAATATCTTTCTCTAGCTTACTCCAATCTGGTTTGCTATTTTGATGGTGAAAAACCTCAATCACCTTAGGTATTGGAATTAAATTAGTATTTTCTTTTCCTATCCATTGTTCAAGAGTTTTACTAACTTGAGTATTTGGAGGCTCCTTAATATGGCTTATTGATAGATTTTGATCCAATATTTCTAAAATTAAGTCTCTGGCACTAACAACATTATCATCATTTGGAATAATAATCGTTAGTTTTGCTTTTTCATCTCTCATTTTAAAGGCATATTCTAGATCTATCCAGTAATGTGAATAAGTACTAGCTATAGTAACAACGAATACTAATATACCGCTCAATAAAAACTTCCTATACCAAGAAAGTAATAATGAGATTTTAGCCATAATAGTTTCCAATACCAGCTTTTATACTAATGCTTATTTTAAAAAAAAGTATATTTTAGGAAAGAGTTAGTCTTTCAGCATCCAACTTATGATGCAAATTTTCCGAGTTACTTGCAACAACTACAGTTGTTCCTAATTTATTCAATGCTTTTAATAAATGGATCATTCTATCTTCTATCAATTTATCTACTCCTAGAAAAGGGTTGTCTGCCACAATCAATCTTGGTCGAGATATAACTGCTCGAGCTAATGCAAGTGCTCGTTGTTCACTCCATGACAAAATAGAAATTTTTGCATTGCTATGTTGACCTAAACCAATCCATGGAAGAAGTTCTTGCAAGGCACTATTAATTTCCTTTCTGGGAGCACCTATAACGGTTAATGGAAGAGCAATATTTTCTGAAACATTTAAATTTTCTACAAGCTTCAAATCTTGAAATATAATACCTATACGTCTATGTAAATTACATATTTCTTTTCTAGATAATTTAGAAGTATCATGACCTAAAATATGTATTTTCCCTTCAGAAATATAGCGAACTAAACCCATCAATTCAATTAAAACTGTTTTTCCACTACCTGCATTCCCGTTTATTACTAGCGTACCACCTCTATTAACTTGGAGTGAAAATTTTTTTAAAATAGTATTCCCGTTAAAATCTTTAAAATTTACATTTTCAAGTTTTATCAAATCTAAACCTTATTTAAATATTTCTAAACATTATTGAAAAAATATAGTTCGGGTCTTGCACTGACCGTTTATCAATACTAACTTGGCATAGTTAAGGATAAAAAAAAAAATAATACCATGCAATTAGATTGTCCTAAATGTAAGACTTCTTTTTCTGTGGATTTGATTCACATTGGAGAAGGTCGCCAAGTAGAATGTAGCGTTTGTAGCAACAAATGGATTGCAAAAAGCTCGGATCTTCTAGAAATAGAGCTAGAAGAATCAAAAGAAGTAACTGGAGATGGAAGGATTCCAGATAGTAACTTTGGAAAAGCAAAATATTTTTTGCTTTTTATAGTTTTACTTGTTGGAGCAATAGGGCTAATTCTTTTAGAAAAAGACCTACTCATTAATTCGCACACGATTTGGATTAAGTTCTTTAAAGTTTTGAATTTATAGTCAATTAATACCAATCTAAAAGTCTATCTATATAAGCTCTTTCAAGGGCTGATCTATCATTATCACTAGAGCGCTTGTAAAGTTCATTTACTATATCTTTTGCTTTTCTTATTTCTCTACCAGCAGGTATTCCCACGAAACCACCCGCAGTATTACCTATGCCTGGAGGTATTCGACCCAAGGGGTCACGAGATAGCGTATCTTCCTTATTACTATTCTTTCCACCTTCCATTAGAGCCAAGCCGTCTCCCATCATCATGTTTTCCATTGACTGAGCGCCTCTTCGCATCATATCCATTGCTCTAGCTTGAGCATCTGCCGCCCTATCTGGTCGTCCTCTTTGTAACTCTCTAGAAGCTTGTCTCATAGCCCTTTCGGCTCTTCCTAGTTCCTGAGGTATATTAGATTCAATTTCTCCTATTTCTCTCATAACATCTCCCAGTGCTTTTCGCAAATTCTCTTGCTGTTTTGGCGCATCCTTCATACCTGCCCCTGGAGAATTCTGATCTGCAAATCCTTGACGAGCAGCTTGATGAAAACTTTCTTCCATAAGCATTTCCTGTTCTCCCATTAACTCTTGAATTTGTTGCATTAAAGCCTGTCTTTGATCCATTTCTCCATTTTCACCTAGCCTTCTTTCACCAGTTCTATCCATATTTTCAGTTACTTCCATTAATTCATTAAGTTTATTTTGTGCTTCCTCAGGGGATCCTGTTCCAGCCAGATCTGCTATTTCTTCAACCATATCAGTAAGATCCCCTTTAAGATTTTCATTGCTTGAATCTTCATCTTGCTGATTTTGCCCCTCACCATCTCCTAATTGATCGGTTGTTTTATTATCCATCTCTTCTAAAAAGTTTTTTAAAGCTTGGTCTAAATCTGAAATCATAGCATCCATTTCATCTGAACCTGTCCCCTCTCTTAAAGATTCAGATAATTTATCTTTGCTATCTCTTAACTCATTTTCAGCAACAGATAAATTTCCATCTTCTATACGTATCGCGGAACTCCATAACAAACTGACAACTTCTTCGTATTGCTCCTTATTATTTTCAGAAAAAGAACGTAATATTTTTATAGATTCAATCATATTTTCTTTTATATTCTCATCATTGTTAAAGCTAGAAGAGTTAGAATAAATAGTCTCTAGAGAGTTAGACACTTCTATATTCTTTTTTGTATTTAAAGCGAAAGTCTTTCTATGAGTAATTATTGACTTGGCCGTAGGATTGTTAAATATACGTTCAGGAAAAATAATTTCTAACTCTTTACTGCTTCCAATTTGGTTGAGATAATCTTTTGCCTCAATATAAATTATCACTTTTGATCCTGCCCAAACATGGTCTGTATAATCGTGAAAACTTACACCCCCAGACTCTGCAGCACCATAATTTAGCATTGGCAAATCTATCTTTAAACTATTATTAAATATATCATTATCTTCTTTAAGTTGAACATAGGCCGCAACACTATTTAATCCATAATCATCATTAGCAAAATATTCTAATCTCAGTGATCCTCTATGTGTACCCGAAGGTTTACTTATATATTTTACATTTGGTTTTTTATCAGGAATTAATTCAAATTTCCATCCACCAATATTCGCTGAACCTCTTTTAACTATATATACACCGTCATTTTCTATAGAAATTTCAGCCGTAAGATTATCTGAATCTAATCGCATAAAAGGTGTCTCATTAGATTCCGTCTCAAGAATAGCTTCTTTATCTCCACCATATAGCCTTAGTGAAAGAACACTTCCCTGCGGGATTTTAATAGGATCATTATTTTTAAGATTCTTAAATATGCTTGAAAGATAAATTTGTGAAATCTTCGTATATTTAGGTGGGCTTACCCAAGCAGTTAATTCTCCTACTTCTAGCTTTTTGCTGATTATTTTTGGAGTGAAAGTATTTTCTAAATTTGCTACTACTCCTTCATTAACTTCTACGAAATAAAAAGATATTAATAGGATTGTAAATACTGGAAACCTCAAAGCAAGAGGGTCTATATTACGGAAAACGTTTTTAGGGAGTCTTATAGTTATATTCTTAGCTCTATCTAACATGTCCGTCTTATGGGTTAGCCAAATAGTAGTATTCGTTTTATCTAAATGTGCAGGTCTATCCAGTAAGGAGCTAAAAGGTCTATGTTTTATATTATGTTGTTTTTCTAGCCAATGAGTCGCTTTATTTAATGAAATATATCTACTTTTCTTTAATGAACTAATAAATGTATACAAAAAAGGTAATAAAAATAACATCAATAAAAACAGATGTATCCAAAAATTAACTTCTTTAAAAAAACCAAAAAATGAGATGATTAAAAAAACAAGAAGTATTAAAAAAGATTTTGAAAAAGAAAGTATAAAATTTTCTAAAACTAATAGTATTCTTACTATATTTATTCTTAAGATAATCTTTAACGGCAGTTTTTCCAAAATAACCTCCTATAGCCAATCAGGTATTTTCTCATAAGCCA
>CAYMQD010000004.1:0-3656 GCA_964392475.1 uncultured Alphaproteobacteria bacterium | reverse complement strand
TAAGGTAGAACTGAAAATTGAATCTCTCGCTTTTGGCGGTTTAGGAGTTGCAAAATTTCATAATCAGGTAATATTTGTAAGAGGTGCAATTCCAGGACAATTAGTAACTGCAGCAATAATACGCAAAAAAAAAACCTATTTAGAGGGCCTTTCTTTAAATATCATTCACGAATCAAAGAATTTTAAAACCCCCGAATGCAGTCATTTTAAATATTGCGGTGGTTGTGTCCATCAAAATTTAATTTACAATGAACAGTTAAATGAAAAATTTATGCAAATTAAAAATATTTTTAAAAGATTAGGAAATTACAAAAATTTAAAAATAAACCCTATAATTGGCTGCAATAATATTTGGAATTATCGAAATAAAATGGAATTCACCTTCTCTAATAAAATTTGGTATGAGGATTCTACCTCTCATCACTTACCTATTGCTTTAGGACTCCATATTCCAAAACGTTTTGACAAAATTCTAGATATAAATTACTGCCATATTCAAAATAAAGAATGCAATGATATATTAAATGAAACAAAATCATTAGTGATTGAATTAGAACTAAGTGCATGGGATGTACGTAAACATGTAGGATTTTTACGCAATTTAGTGCTTCGCAAAGCATATCATACTAATGAAATTATGGTAAACATTATAACATCAAAATTTAATGAAATGAAATTATTACCAATTGTACAAAATCTAATTGGTCGATTCCCAAATATTAAGGCAATTGTTAATAATATAACCTCACGCCATTCAGGATCTACTCAAGGTCAATCAGAACATATTTTATATGGAAAACCAGTAATCCATGAAAAATTAGGTAACTATACCTTTGAAATTTCATCTAATTCTTTTTTCCAAACGAATACATTGCAGGCTGAAAAATTATATAATATAATTCAAGATCAATGTGATTTATCTGGAAATGAAATTGTTTATGATTTATTTTGCGGCACAGGGTCTATTTCTATTTTTATTTCTAATAAGGCTAAACATGTTTATGGCTTTGAATTGATTGAATCCGCAGTAAATAATGCCAAACAAAATGCTAATTTGAATAAAGTGAAAAATTGTTCTTTCTATGGTGGAGATTTAATGGATATTTTTAAAACTAATGATGAATTAAAAACTCTACCAAGGCCAGATGTAATAATCATCGATCCTCCTAGATCAGGAATGCATTCTAAGACAATACAGCAAATCATTGCACAATCTCCAAATCGAATTGTTTATGCTTCCTGTAATCCATCAACTCAAGTTAGAGATATTAAATTTTTTACTGAAGATACCTATAAAATAAAAAATGTGCAACCAATAGATATGTTTCCTCATACTCCTCATGTTGAAAATATTGTTACCTTGGAAAAAAATTGAAATCTAATTTAGCAATTTATATTATTAATTTAGTTAAACACTATGGCAAAATCCATGCATTAAATAGACTTAAATTAGAAATTCCAAAAGGCAGTTTTTTTGGATTGCTTGGTCCAAATGGAGCTGGAAAAACAACTACTATCAATATTTTAACAGGCTTAGTTAAAAAAAACAACGGAGTTACCCAAGTTTTTGGACATGATACTATACTAGATTTTAGAAATTCAAGGAAACTTATAGGATTAGCACCACAAGAACTTAGTTTTGATTTCTTTTTTAGTATTAGAGATATGCTGGCATTACAAGGAGGATATTACGGAATGTCATTTAAAGATGGAAGAAATAGAGCAGATGAATTACTTGACCAGTTTGGTTTAACCGAAAAAGCAGAAAATAACGCCCGTCAACTTTCTGGAGGGATGAAAAGACGTTTGCAGATAGCAAAAGCATTAATGCATGATCCTCCACTAATTATTTTAGACGAACCAACAGCAGGCGTAGATATTGAACTTCGGCATATGCTATGGAATTATTTAACAAAACAAAATCAAAGTGGGAAAACTATACTTTTAACAACACACTATATTGAAGAAGCTGAAAATTTATGTTATACAGTTGCTATTATCGATCATGGAAAAATAATAGAAAAAGGCAGTCCAAAGGATTTGATTCAAAATATAGGAAGTTCAAAACTTGAAATTAAAGTTAAGAATTGGGATGATAGTTTTCTTAATGAATCTAAGGAGTATACAATTAATAATAATATTCTTAATATACCGGCAAAAGACCCTGAAAAAGAAATGATTTGGTGGATTCAAATGTTAAAAGAAAATAATGTCAGTATTGAAGATATTCATATTTCGAAAAGTAGTTTGGAAGATGTTTTCCTAAAATTAACAGGAAGATCTATAAATGATTAATCGACCATTTTTAACATTAATTCAACGTGAAATATGGAGATTTTTAGGTTTATACAAGCAGACACTTATTCCAAGTATTATTTCATCAGGATTATATATTATTGTTTTTGGACAAGCACTTGGGTCTAAAATTGGAGAAATTTCAACAACATCAGGACACAATACAAAATATATTCATTTTATTATACCAGGATTAGTGTTAATGAATGCAATTAATAATGCATACCAAAATTCTTCTTCTAGTCTTATGCAAGCAAAATTTTTAAAATTTATTGATGATCTACTCATAACTCCCTTAAATGGATTAGAATTAAGTATAGGATATATGATAGGTGGAATTATAAGAGGTGTTTTGAATGGCATATTAGTAATTGGATTGGCTTGGTTATTAACTGATTTGATTATAGTAAATATTCCATTAACTATCTTGAATTTAGTTTTAATTTCTTGGGCATTTTCAGCATTGGGTGTAATTGTTGGTATATGGGGTCAAACCTGGGATCATCTTGCTTTATTTAGTAATTTTATTTTTTTACCACTTACTTTTTTAGGTGGTGTTTTTTACTCTATAGATATGCTTCCACAAATTTGGCGTAATATTTCCCTAGTTAATCCACTTTATTGGATGATTAATGGTATGCGCTATAGTATGCTTGGAGCACATGATTCTTCTCCATTTCTATCTATAACTATAAGCGGTTTTTTTGTTATTCTATTTTCTGGAATTGCAACTTTAATGTTTACAAAGGGATATAAGATAAAGGAGTAATGAATTTAAATTTTATTAATTACTCCAAAATTATATTTACTATAATCAGTATATCTATAATATTGATAATGTTGTCTTCGTTCAAATCTGAAAAATATTGCTGAAGATCTGTTAAAATCTCAAATTCTAATATAAAATTTATAATAAGTAAAATATCTGTTATATCCCAATATGCATCTCCATTTATATCATTAATTGAATAGAAAAATTCTATAGAAAATCCATTTTCACCATTATTCACTAGCTCTAATGGTAACCATATAACTTCTCCCGTTATTACATATGACTCAAACTCCATACCAAAAATAATTTGATAAGATTCTATATATTGAACAAATGAACCCGTTAAACCAACCATAGTATTTGCTATTTCATCATTAGATATTAAATAAATTTGATCTATCCATTCAGTCAAAATATGCAGCAAAAGTGAATCAGTATTATCTGCTTTTTGAAGCTCAATTATTAATTTTTTGTTTAAACCTATACCCTCATTATCTGTGAATTCTTTTTGGGTATGTATTTGAATAAAACTTGTTTCATTTTGTATATTTAAAGCCTCGGACCAATAAGCTCTACTAGGCTCATCTAA
>CAYMQD010000003.1:0-2802 GCA_964392475.1 uncultured Alphaproteobacteria bacterium | reverse complement strand
GAAAGATCGTTAACTCAAAAAATTGGCTATAGATTTTCTCAAAATAATAATTCACGTGCAATTACCGGTTTTTCTTCTATGCTATCTCATGAAATAAAGAATCCTCTTTCAGGCATTAGTGGTGCTGCTCAACTTTTACGCAAAACTGTAGAATCTGAGGATAAAGAGCTTGTATCATTGATTTCAAACGAGGTAGAAC
This sequence comes from uncultured Alphaproteobacteria bacterium, assembly GCA_964392475.1. Taxonomy (GTDB): domain Bacteria; phylum Pseudomonadota; class Alphaproteobacteria; order TMED109; family TMED109; genus CAYMQD01. The sequence continues at coordinate 2,603 of CAYMQD010000003.1, read as the reverse complement.
GTATAAGAGATTTATTAGATAGAGTTGATATTTTATCTGATTCTAGTCCCCTCGAGAAAAATAAAGTAAACATTCATGAAATATTAGATTATGCATGCTCTGTATCTAAGACAAGTTTTGCAAGTGCGTGTAATTTTATTTTTGATTATGATCCATCTCTTCCCAGTTTATCTGGTAATAGAAATCAGCTTATACAAGTATTTGTAAATTTATTTAAAAACGCATCAGAATCCTCCTCTAGCTGTAATATAACTATTGTTTCAGGTATTAGACAGGGAATATCTATAAAAGTAAGTGGAACTAAAAATACCATGAAGCTTCCAGTGTTTGTGGAAATAATTGATGACGGTCCAGGTATCCCCGATAATATGATACCTTATTTATTTGATCCTTTTGTATCTACTAAGAAGTATGGAAGTGGCCTAGGTCTATCATTAGTTTCACATTTGATTGAATCTCATGGAGGCATTATAGAAGTTTCTAGTAAGCCAGGAAAAACAATATTTACTATTATGTTTCCACTACAAGATAATCAAGGGGAACAGATATAATGGCTTCTACAATTCTTGTTGCTGATGATGATGAGGCAATACGAACAATTTTAACTAAAGCCTTAATAAGAGCTGGTTATTTAGTTAGAAGTACTCCAAATACTGATACTTTGTGGCAGTGGATTAAAGATGGAATAGGGGATTTAATAATTTCAGACGTAGTTATTCCTGGAAATGTTAATGGCTTGGATCTTATAACTAAGATTAAAGATTTTAACAGTGATTTGCCTGTTATTATCGTTACAGGGAATAATACATTATTGACTACACTAAAAGCTATAGATAGAGGGGCATACGAATATTTATCTAAGCCTTTTGATTTAGATATATTAGTAAGTCTAGTAAAAAGTGCTCTTAATCAGAAACAGACAGAATTAAGAGATTTGAAACCTAATGCTTCCAGTTTAGAAAAATTGTCTATTATTGGGCAGTCTAATATCATGCAAGAATTATATAAAGTGATTGCACGAGTAGTATCTACTGACCTAACCATACTGATTTCAGGAGAGTCTGGAACTGGAAAAAGCTTACTGGCTAAGGTTATGCATGATTTTTCTAGACGTTCAGATGGTCCATTTGTTTCTCTAAATATGTCATCTATTGTAAAAGAACAAATGAAAATAGAGCTATTTGGATTTATAGAATCAATCAATGACAATAAAAAGAATTTAGTAAAAGGTAAGTTTGAATTGGCATCTAGTGGAACTTTGTTTTTAGACGAAATAGGTGAAATGTCACTAGATTCTCAAGCAATATTATTAAAGGCTCTTCAAGAAGGAGAGTATTCCCTAATAGGTGGAAGAAAAAAAAATAAAATGGATTTCAGAATTATTGCTTCGACCATGTATGATATTAATAAAATGGTAGAACAAGGCTCATTTAGGGAAGATCTTTACTACAGATTGAATGTTGTACCAATAAGAGTTCCACCCTTAAGGGAAAGGCTGGATGATCTTTCTGCTCTTGTTCAAGCCTTTATAAAAAAACTAAGCATGGATGGATTACCTATAAAACAAATTACTTCTGAAGCCATAGAAGTATTAAAATCGCATGATTGGCCAGGTAATATTAGAGAATTAGAAAATATAATTAAGAGATTATCGGCTTACACAGTTAATGCAATTATCGATGATTACTCAGTTAAGAAAGAATTAAACTTTTCTCCAAAAGGAAGAACAAAATCTAAAAATATAGAAAATAGTGACACTTTTACAAATAACTTAAACAGACATTTAGAACATTATTTTTTAGCTCATAAAAATTCATACCCTCCGGCCGGCTTATACCTGCGTATATTAAGGGAAGTAGAAAGACCATTGATAGTTCAAACTTTAAATGCGACTGGTGGAAATCAATTACAAGCAGCTGATATTTTAGGACTGAATAGAAATACTCTTAGAAAAAAAATTATGGATTTAGATATTACTATCAATAAATCAAAACAAAAATAATATATTAATTAACAAGATACTTTATTTTAAGGCTTAAATTTATGAATTTTAAATGGTCCTTTCTGGAATTAGATAGTGTAATAAACGTCTTAGTAAGACTTTTAGTGATTTTATCGGTGCTATCAGCTGTAGGTACCTATATGGCTATCTATCAAAGTGCTGATAGTAATCCTGTGGTAGTAAGGGCCTTTGTTTTACTAGTAATTATATTAATATTAATTTTTACTGCATTGGTAATAGGATCGTTAGTTAGAGTATATAGAGGTTTAAGACTTGGCCAAGTTGGCGCAAAATTACAAACTCGAGTCCTTACTATGTTTAGTATTGTCACAATAGTGCCTGTTATCATAGTCGCGGTATTTGCTGCAGCTTTTTTTACGGTAGGTATAGATGGGTGGTTTAGTAAAAGAGTAAGTGTAGCTTTAGACAAGTCTGTAGCTGTAGCAGAAGCATATTCTACTGAGCATAAAAAAAGAATAGAAGGTGATGCTTTATGGATTGCATCAAAATTAAATAAAATCATAGATATCAATAGCTTAAATAAGCAGTCATTAAGTAATTTATTAGATAGGTTTTCTATTGAAAGAGGTATTAATGAGGC
>CAYMQD010000002.1:0-2547 GCA_964392475.1 uncultured Alphaproteobacteria bacterium | reverse complement strand
GATGCGCTGATAACTGGGTCATCGTAGGACGTAAGGTATCGATCTGCCCCTCGAAAGGTTTTTCCTTGCGCGTCTTTATTCAGAAGGTCGTAGATTGAGAAAATTTCATCGTAGCTCTTTTCCATGCCCCTGGCTGGACTGTCAATATCTAGGTCTCGTGGATGAATGCCTTGGCTATGTAAAGCACGTGCCCATTCCTCCAGCCGTTGCGCTCGAGGGCCATCGTCCGTCTCAAATCGGAGGTGGTTATTCATGTTTCCACGGGTTCTATTATGTGTTTCAGTAGAAGCAGATATCAGATCATAAGCTTCAATCAGATGCTTCCGGTAGCACTCATGCGAGTAAGGCTCCGCATAACAAGCCTCTACGCAGATCTCATTCTCCGATAACAGAGCCCAGGCGAGCGCGAATTGATCATCGATTTCATTTCGGCAATCAGTATCTAATACCATACGGACAGGTTCACTCGGCGGTTGCAATCGTCGTTTCATTTCTTCGTCAGACAATTGTGGAAATGTTGGGATTGTCATGATGCGGTATTCTTGCTGGTTCTTTATGGGATTCGTGTCTGCAGCTGGAATCAGTGAATACTACCGCATTACCCGGTATCTTATAGCTGCATTCCAAACGCTAGTACATGTGAGCCTTTCTCGCTTGCTTATCTGTTTACCTACTTACGAAGACTCAGGATCGTGCCAAATACTGCAGTAGATGATCACTTAACTCGCGTGCATCATCCTCAATTCCATGGATAAAACTTGATTTTCTACGTCTAAGAAAATTCATGCCCACCAAATACATTCCGGGTGATTCTACAATTCCTCCATCGTGGCGTATCTTGCCTTTACGATCAAATACCGGAATTTTTAACCAAGAGTAGTCGGGACGAAAGCCTGTTGCCCAGACGATCGTCCTGATTTGACTCTTAGTTAGTTCAAGTTCTAATGGTGGTGCAGTCTCGACTGTAGTTGGTTGAAACCGATAGGAAGGTTCCAGTTCTCCATCGAGACTGTTGTTCGACACCCAATCGTCTATAGTTTTTAGCAACCTGCTCATCTTTAAATCCGCAAGTGTGCAATGGTTTCTAAGCGAACCGGCGAATTGAGCTTTGGAATCGTTGATAGCTACAAGGCGACCCACTATTTTCACTCCTAGCATGGAGAGGAGATTAAGATCTAATATCGGCTGTTTCATTGAACCCGTTAACTGGGGAGATGGTACATTACGGGCTCGACGTATATCATCTACTTCGGTATAGCTTTCGTCTAATATACCAACCGCATCCATCCACCATAGGATATCTCGGCCCCGGTATGTTCGTGGCATTCGAACATGTTCTCCAATAGAAAGAGTGACCGGTCGGCCGGATCTTTGAATTTCGTAAGCCAATTGAATACCCGTTGCTGACCCTCCAACAATAAGGACCCCACCATCAAGTAAGCCATCTGGTGTTTGGTAGCTTATAGGTGTTAATGTACTGATTGAAGACGGTGTCGATGAAGCGAAAGCAGGCACATTAGCAATATTGCATGCTCCTGTTGCAAGAACCAACGACCGGCAGATCCAGGAACCTCGGTTAGTAGTTATCTGGTAACCATTTCCTCTAGGAGAGATCTCCGTTACGTTACTGTCCAGCTCAATTGGTGCAGAAATGTATTCAGCATAGCGCTCTATGAAGTTTATGACGTCCGGTAAACTCATAAAGCCATTCGGGTCATCTCCGTCATAAGAGAAACCGGGTAGCCGGCTTTGCCAATTGGGGGTAAGGAGGCGCAATGAATTCCAGCGTTCTGTCTTCCAGGAGTTAGCAATAGCAGCTCTTTCAAGGACGACGTGGTCAATCCTTCGATCATTAAGGCATCGACTTATGGCTAGGCCGGCATGACCACCTCCAATTACCACCGTATCAGTACGCAGTGGCCCGGTTCTCAGCATCAATTACTGTCTCAGCTTACTTCCACTGTAATGTTCGTCGGATTTGTAATGATATCGTAGACAGCCGAACGTTTCTGTGATTGAGCGACAATAGCTTCAATGTCTTCTTTTGGCGCATCGGCATCAATCGTGTAAGTAACCTTGATACCGTCAAACCCGTTTCGGACATCACTGTCGATGCCAAGGATTCCTTGTATGTCCATTTTCCCTTCGATGGACGCTGAAACAGAATGAAGTTGAATTTCTCGGTGTTGAGCAACGCTTGCGACGCCTGCGGTAAGGCAGCTCGCAAGTGCAGCGAGAGCTATTTCAACAGGTGTTGCGCCATTATCTTCTGATGCAAATGTTTCAGGATGATCCGCATCGAAGCTGAACCTGGATTTATGTTTGTGCTCTTCACCCAGGCCAAAATATCCTTCGACCGTGCTTTTACTGTGAGTTCCATTAACCCAGTCACATTTTGCACGCCAGGCAAATTTGGCACCTTCCGGTTGCTCGGTGAGCGCTTCTCGGGCCCCCAATAGCGCTTCAACATTTACACCATTATCAACTTGTGGGCTGGTCATAATTCCCCCTATGTTAGTCAAAAATTTACCAATAGAGTATTAGGAA
>CAYMQD010000001.1:0-4005 GCA_964392475.1 uncultured Alphaproteobacteria bacterium | reverse complement strand
GTTATCAAACCACTCTCTACTTCTCAATGGCTCATTTGCTTTTATTTTCATATGAATAGAACCCATTAAAAATAAAACTATAACATTTGAGAATTATACTAGTTAATAAAAAATTACAAAATCATTAGACAGTAATAATATCAGAATTATATTCCGATATTAAAAGTATATATATATAGCTACTAAACTTTCAGTAATTATTTCAGCAAATATTTCTAATAAAATTTCAAGTATAAAATTTGATACGTCTAAGGATATTTGAAAATCAAAAATCTTATTTTTGAGGGAGATAATTTTCTAATGAAACATATAACAAAGTATATAATAACAGTGTTATTCTTTTGTTCTGTGCCGTTTATCACTTTAGCAGATGTGAGTGATTCTGATTTACTTGCTAAAGCTGGATCAGAGTGGATTCATGTAAATGGTGATTTGGACGGGACTAGGCATAGCACGCTAAATCAAATTAATGCCAGTAATGCATCTAATTTAGAGGTAAAATGGGTATATTCTACGGGTGGAACTACAAATGCTCAAGGAACACCAATTTATCATGATGGAATACTATTTTTAGCACAAAACAATTCTGTCCATGCGATAGATGCTGCAAGCGGTAAAAGGGTATGGATTTATGACCATGATTTGCCTGAAGACTTTGGTGGTCAGTTTAATCCGTTTTTTACTGGAAAGCATAAAGGGGTATCAATTTATGGAAAGAATATCTACTTTATGTCCAATGAGTGCACTATTGTAGCTTTGAACTATAAAACAGGTGATGTAAATTTTTCTTTTAAGATTGACAGACCTTATCCAAGACAATTTGAGACTACAGCTGATGGAAATGGATATTTCTGTACAGCTCCAGGAACTGTAGTTCCAGGCAAATTGCTTGTTCCAATGAATGCTACAGATACGGGCGGACTACAAGGTTATGTTCATGCACATAGTTTAGAAACAGGAGAGAGGTTATGGGCAGCTAATATGATACCAGGTCCTGGAGAACCAGGTGCTGAGAGCTGGCCAGGTAACAGTAGAGAATACGGAGGTGCCGGTCCTTGGGTGCCAGGAGCTTATGATCATGAACTTAAGACGTATTTTACTGGTACTGCAAATGCTTACCCATGGAACCCTTATACTGAGCGTCAAGGCGCTGGAAGTGAAGGAGGAAATGCTAATATAGGTGCTGCAGCTATAGTTGCTGTTAATACTGATACTGGTGAAGTTAGATGGAGATACACTGTTGTGCCTGGAGATCCTTGGGATTTTGATGCGCATCAAACTCCTATACTTATTAACGTAAATAACCAGAGAGTGGTTGTTCAAGCAAACAAGACTGGCTATATGCACTATGTAGATGCTGCATCAGGAAAATTTTTGCAAGCACCTCAAATAGCAGATAAAATTACTTGGGCAAATGGATATGATTCCAATGGAAACCCAATATGGGCACAAGCTGTACCAGATGAAGGGGTAGAAGTAGAAGTATGGCCAAGTTTGTTAGGGGCAGTAAATGTATCACCTTCTGCGTATAATCCAGATACAGGGATGATATATTTACCAAGACGTGAAGCTCCTATGGCTTATACTTTGGAAAAAGTTCAAGTAACAAGTAATGTAAGGAACTTAGGTGCTGCTTTTGAAATAGCTCCAAATGGTAAGGATAAGCAGGTTAATTCTGCTCACAAAATTACTGATGGTTCAGAAGTTTGGCGTAACGAAGTTAACACTGGAGGCGATGCTGGAGGTATGTTGACTACCTCTGGAAATATTACTGCTTATGCAACGCAAGGTGGTATGATAACGGTAGTTGATGCAAATAGTGGTAAAATTTTATATGAATTTGCGTCAAATTCAAATTCAGATGCTGGTCCATCGACCTATATGGTTAACGGAAAGCAAATGATGTCTTTCCATTTGGGTGGATTACCACAGTTTGGAGCAGCTGGAGACACAAATCCAGTTAATAACGGAGGGCTAGTAGTCTCAATAGGATTAAAGTAAATAAGATTAAAAATATCTTGTCTTACCTTACTAATATGGTGCTGAGGTTTCTTGGCACCATATTAAATTTTAATAATTTAGATAAGAAATTATATAAAATTATGAAAAATATAATTAAATATTTTTGTATTGGATATGCACTGGTTTTTCTCAGTTATACGGATACCTATGCGCAAAACGGAGGTTCATCAAATCCGTTATCAGGAAATGAAGAAGCTATAGCTTTGGGAAAAACCATATACAGAGGTAAATGTTCCTTATGTCATGGTTTGAGAGCAAATGGGAAAGGCAGGGGGCTTCCTAAAACTGCAGATTTAAGAAAATTTAAAAGAGGTTATAATGCCTATGTTGCTACCTTAGTGAATGGGTATAAACGCATGCCAGCTTGGGGAGGAATGGGGGAGCTTGAATATGAGCAAATAAATCAATTGGGAGCTTACCTTGAAAGTTTAGCTATAGAGGGAGCTAATTGGAAAGATGAAGAATAATATAAAAAATTATAAACTATTTTCTATTCTGAGCCTGATTTTTTTTACCTTAATTATAAACGGAAAAATTTACGCTAATAACATAAATGATCAATATCTTGAAGACCCTTTAAATAGACCATTAATAAAAGTCCTTAATGATCAAATTTTACTTGCTAATCAGCACGCCTTAAATGCTTTGGAAGACTTAAATAATGAAAAAAATATTAAAACACACATAATATTTTTACGGAAAATAATTAATATTTCTTCAAATCAAACTAATACTACAGAAGAACCATCCTTATTACTCATACCAGTTGCAAAAAAATCTTTAACTGTTATAGAAAAGTCTAATGCTCCGAAACATGTAATATCATCAGCTAAAAATATTCTAAGACTTTTAAAATCAATATCAGATAAAACTGATATGATTGTTGGAGGGGCGTCTCCTCTTGCCATGGGATATTTTTCAGAAGAAATTGTGAAGCAATTTAAATATATTATTCAGGGACAGGACTTGGATAATAATGGAGTAATTGCTGATCAAATCAATGAAGGAGGATTGGAAACTATTATTGCTTGGTCTAAGAATCAATTATGAAAAATATTTTTTTTATACGCTATACATTAGCTTTTCTATTATCCTTTACTTTGTTTGCAATATCTTTTACGCAAGTAGTATTATCTGACGATAAAATTACTAAGGTAAATAGACTTATAATCAAAAAACATTACTGGAATTTTAAACTCCAAGAAGTTAATAGAAACCAAGATATTATTAGCATTCATATTAAGTATTCAAATAGAGGTTCTTACAGGATGCCTATTTTTTTGGGACAAGGTAAAAAATCTATAACAAAAGTGGATGACGATGGGGTTATGATTTCAGCACCTTTACCAGATGAAAATATTGCTAAAGCTACCCTTTCTGATGTAAATGAAGAAATTGTTTTGTTTTCTACAAATGTAACAGGTATAGAAAGTGAAGAATTTGTAGATATTGAACCAGGAAAGTCAGGTACTGCTATATTTAATTTTGAAACCATTCCAGGTTTAAAATTAGCCAAGTTTGAAAGTACTTGGATAACAGTAATAATGAGAGGAACATCAGGTGTAATACCGGTAAATGCTCTTATAGAAATACCAGATTAACTTATAAAGGTATTTTGATTAGATGAATGCTCTCGTACATAAATATTTGATTTCATTTATAATAATTATATTTTTTTCTTTAGCTTTTTTGGTTAGAGCACATATTAACAATACAATTATTCCAGAACGAGAAAGACAAATTAAGCTTGAATTAAAGGAAGAATTTAATCAAGTAAAGCTAAGTTTTAAAAAAAATAAGTTTAATGACGCTAAAAATTCTGCCAATTACTTGCTAGAATCTTATTTAGATTATTTATCTACTGAGCAATTTGAAAAACTTAAATTGATAGTTGCCGATTCAATTTTAGAACAGGCTTTGAAAGAAGAAGTTAAAGAAGGTTTATATGGATTTCAAGAAATTTATAAGGAATTAGAGTTATCT